>NZ_RZPH01000119.1:0-9509 GCF_004022825.1 Mesorhizobium sp. M7A.F.Ca.CA.004.04.2.1 | reverse complement strand
GAGCAGTCCTGTGCGCAAGCATTGCTTTGCTAAATTCCCACCACAAGCGCGCCGCCGCTGAGACCCGCACCCGCTGCCGCCAAGAGGACTTTCTCGCCAGGCCGAAACGGCTGCGCCCGATGGGCCAGCGACAATGAGAGCGGGATCGTCGCGGCGGAAGAGTTGCCATATTCGGCGATCGTCTTGACGATCGAGTGATCAGCGATGCCGAGGTTCCTGCCGACCGCGTCGAAAATGCGCGCATTGGCCTGATGCGGCACGAAACGATCGAGGTCTTGCGGCCTCAGTCGGGCAGCAGTGAGCGCATCTCTCGAGCAGGCGGTCATCATCTCCACGGCCTTGCTGAATACTTCACGGCTGTCAGTGATCGTCATCCGTGTCTGCGCGAGGTCGAGGTCGGCATGGAACGGAGTGTTGCTTCCCCCGGCGGGAATCTGGATTAGCCCGTAGCGCGAGCCGTCGGAATCCACCGAAGCGCCGAGAATGCCTCGATCCGGGTCATCGCAAGGACTGATCACCATGGCGCCGGCGGCATCGGCAAACAGCACGGCGCTGGCGCGCTCGGCCAAATTGATGCGGTGGCTGAGGATGTTGGCGGCGATGACAAGGCTCGCTTTGCCGTGCAGGCGGGTGAACCCGTCGGCGAACATCAGCGCATAGATGAAGCCGGCGCAGGCGCCGGTCAGGTCGATCGCTCCGGCGCGGCCTAGCCCCAGCCGATGTGCGACCAGCGGCGCGCTTGGCGGCAGAAGGTGATCGGGCGTCGACGTGGCGAGCAAGAGTAGACCGACGTCGCCGCGGTCGATACCGGCATTGGTCAGCGCCATGTCGCCGGCAGAGGCGGCAAGGCCCGACAGCGTGTCTTCGTCTGTTGCCCAGAAGCGCGAGCGAATTCCGGTGCGCCGCTCGATCCAGCCGGGCTCAAGCCCGAGCCGGTCTTCGATTTCCGGGTTCTCGACCTTGCGCGTCGGCGCATGATGGCCGAAGCCGAGAACGCGCGACGATAGGTTCATGGCCGCGAGCCGAAGCGTTCGCCGGCCTCCTCTATCGCGTCATAGAGCCCGTCCAATTCGTCGCTGGTGATGCAATAGGGCGGCAGAAGATAGAGGACATTGCCGAGCGGGCGCACCAACAGGCCGCGCTCAAGGAAAAAAGCGCGCAGTTTTGGCCCGATCTCGGCCAGATAACCGGCTGAGCCGGTGCGTAGGTCGAGTGCCGCGATGGTGCCGGTTGTCCGGCAGTCGGTGAAATATGGATTGCCCCGGAAGCGTTGCAGCCCGGCGGCCTGCCTCGCGCTCAAGACCGCGATCCGCTCGGCCACCGGCTCGTCACGCCAGATCTCGACATTGGCAAGTGCTGCCGCGCAGGCGATCGGATTGGCGGTGTAGGAGCTCGAATGGAAAAACGTCTTCTTGCGATCCTCCGAAAAGTGAGCGTGGAAGATGGCATCGGTGGCGATCGTGGCGGCCAGCGGGATGGTACCACCGGTCAGACCTTTCGACGTGCACAAGATGTCCGGCGAGACGGACGCCTGTTCGCAGGCAAACATGGTTCCGGTGCGCCCCCAGCCGGTCATCACTTCATCGGCGATCAGCAGCGTGCCGGAGGCTTCGGCGATCCTCTTCAATTCGGCAAGAACCCAGGCCGGATACATCAGCATGCCGCCGGCGCCAAGCACCAGCGGCTCGACGATCAGCGCGGCTGCGCGCCGGTCGCGGCTAACGGCCTCGAACCGATCCAGCGTTTCCTGCTCGCGCCCGGCGGCCGGGAAGGGGATGGCGTCGACCTCGAACAGCAAAGGATCATAGGCGGCGTTGAAGACGCCGCGGGCGCCGACGCTCATCGCCCCGATCGTGTCGCCATGATAGCTGTGCTCCATGACGGCGATGCGCGAACGCGGCGCGCCGATGTTGCGGAAATAGCCGAGCGCCATCTTCAGCGCGACTTCGACTGAGGTCGAGCCACTGTCGGAATAGAACACCCGGTCGAGGCCGGCGGGTGCGATGCCGACAAGCGCCTCGGCCAGCCGTTCGGCCGGCTCGTGGGTGAAGCCCGCGAAGATGATCTGGTCGAGGCTCGAAGCGGTCGTCTCGATGGCCTTCATGATGCGGGGGTGGCGATGGCCATGGGTGACGACCCACCAGGAAGAAATCGCATCGAGGATGCGGAAGCCTTCGGCCTTGTGGAGATAGGCGCCTTCAGTCAGCACGATTTCAGGGACCGAGGGCTCTAGCGCGTGCTGCGTGAACGGATGCCAGACTCGAGACTCCGCCATCAGTCGCCTCCGGCAATCATGGCCAGGTCGAAGCCGGAAATCATTGCATCTCTCAACGTTTCACCCGTCAGCGGACCGAGGTGCGGCAGCCTGCCCAGCTGCGGCACGCCGCCGAATTCCACGATTGTCCTTTGTGTATCGGCCACCTCTTCGCCAATGAAGGCAATGCCGATGAGCGGGATGGAGCGGGCTTTCAGGGCCTCGATCGACAACAGCGTATGATTGATGGTGCCAAGCGCGGTGCGGGCGCACAGTATGACCGGCAGCCGCCATTGTTCGAATATGTCAATGAACCTTGTCTGTCGATTGAGCGGCACCATCAGCCCGCCGGCGCCTTCGATGACGAGCGGTGTCGGCAGGACCGGAAATGAAAGATCGTCGGCCTCGATCGCGACGCCGTCGATTTCGGCTGATCGATGCGGCGACAGCGGCATCGTCAGTCGATAGACTTCGGGCAGCACGCGTCCGTCGGGCAAGCCGGAAAGCCGGGCGACGACCTCGCTGTCGGTCTCCTCGTTGAGGCCCGATTGCACCGGCTTCCAGTAGAAGCCGTCGAGCAGCCCGGCAAGTCCGGCCGAAAACACTGTCTTGCCAATTCCAGTGTCTGTTCCGGTGACGACGATGCGTTTGGTCATGCTGTGGCCAACACTCCGACGAGAGCCTCGACCATGGCGGAAATGTCGGCTTCGTCGACGTTGAGAGTCAGCGAAATGCGCAGGCGCGACGTACCCTCAGGCACTGTCGGCGGGCGAATGCCGCGTATGTCGAGGCCGCGTGCCTGCAGTCCTGCCGCCACCGCCATGGTGCGGCTGTTATCGCCGATCACAAGCGGCTGGATCTGCGAGCCGCTGGGCATCACGCCGCAGCGTTCGGCCAATTGCCGGCTCGCGAAAGCGACACGCTCGTGCAACTGAGCACGACGCATAGGCTCGTCAGACAGAATAGTCAGCGCCTCACGTGCCACGACTGCCATCAGCGGCGATGGTGCGGTCGCATAGATGAATGGCCGGCACCGGTTGATAAGATAGTCGCAGAGTGTTCGCGGTCCGGTAACGAGCGCGCCGGATGCGCCAAGCGCCTTGCCGCATGTGTGGAGCGTGACGATGTTGTCGCGGCCTTCATACGCGGCGGCCAGTCCCCGGCCGTACGGCCCCCAGACGCCGGTGGCATGCGCTTCATCGACGACGATGAATGCCTGGTACCGATCAGCCAGCGCGACCAGGCTCTCCATCGGCGCACGGTCGCCATCCATGCTGTAAAGGCTTTCGAAGGCGATCCACACCCGCCCCATGCCGCCTTCGGCGCGCCAGCGGGTGATTGCGTCCTCGACAGCGTCGACGTCGTTGTGCGCGGCCAGCTTGAACTCAGCGCGCCCGGCTTGGGCACCCTCATGCATGCTGGCATGAGCGAGCTCGTCGAGGACCAGCAGGTCGCCTTTCTGCGGCAGGGCCGTCAGCAGAGCGAAGTTGGCGATATAGCCGCTGCCGAAGAACAGTGCACGCTCGGCTCCGAAAAATGCCGCTGCGTCCGCCTCCAGTTGCTCATGTTCCGGTGCATTGCCGCGCAACAGCCGCGATCCGGTTGCGCCCACTGGCGTGCCCCGCGCAATCGCCGTCGAAACCGCATCGCCGAGTCTTTTGGAGGCGGCAAGTCCGATATAGTCGTTCGACGAGAAGTCGAGCCCGGCGCGCGGTGCGAGCGTCCGTAACCGGTCCTTGCGCCCCAGTCCCCGCAAGGTTGCGTCATAGCGGGCAAGAATTGCCTCCTTCATTGCGTGGCGAGTTCCATAGGCTCAATGCCGAGGCGCCGGAACAGAAGGGTATCCTTGTCCTCGCCGGGATTTCCCGCCGTCAGCAGCGTGTCGCCGACAAAGATCGAATTGGCGCCGGCAAAGAAGCACAGCGCCTGCGTTTCGTCGCTCATCGCCGTCCTGCCGGCGGACAGCCTTACATAGGATTTCGGCATCATCACCCGCGCGAGCGCAACGATGCGGACGAAATCGATCGGATCGATGGCGTCGGCCGCGGCAAGCGGCGTGCCTTCGATGGGAATAAGCATGTTGATCGGCACGCTTTCCGGCGGCTCGGGCAGGTTCGCGAGCGTGACCAGCATGTCGATGCGATCGGTCTTTTCTTCTCCCATCCCGACAATGCCGCCGCAGCAGACTTTCATCCCAACCGCGCGCACGTGCCCAAGCGTTTCCAGCCGGTCGGCAAAAGTCCTGGTTGAAATAACCTCGCCATAGTAGCGCTCAGAGGTATCGATGTTGTGGTTATAGTAGTCGAGACCGGCCTGCTTCAGGCGAGCAGCTTGCTCAAGATCGAGCATGCCGAGCGTCATGCAGGTCTCCATGCCGAGGGCCTTGACGCCCTCAATCATGGCGACCACAACGTCCATGTCGCGCTCCTTGGGAATTCGCCACGCCGCGCCCATGCAATAGCGCGTTGCGCCGCCATCACGCGCCTTGGCCGCTTCGTCGATGACATGCTTGACGTCCACCAGCTTCGACGCCTTCACACCGGTTTCGTAATGCGCAGACTGGCTGCAATAGCCGCAATCTTCAGGGCACCCGCCGGTCTTGATGCTAAGGAGCCGCGACAGCTGCACTCGGTTTCGATCGAAGTTCTGGCGGTGGATCGTCTGAGCTAGGAACAGCAGATCGTTGAATGGCATGCCGTAGATGGCCTCGGCCTCTTTGCGGTTCCATCGCGGAGGCGTTCCATCGACCAATTGCATGGTCTGGTTCACGTCGAACTCCGAGTTCATTCCAATCGTCATCGTCAAACCTTTGTTTGCTAGTCCGGTACGCCTTCTTGGCTTTGGGGCGCACTCGCTAAAGGCGAGCTGCGGCACGTCTTTCCAGCACCTCCTACGCCTGCCGAGCTGATGTTGCTCCTCACGCCGTAATCCTCAGTTCAAGTGCTTGCAGATGTTCTGGTGGTCCGGCATGTCCAGGCCGATGTCGAGGATCGGGGCGCTGTGCGTCAGCCAACCCATGGAGATGAGATCGACACCGGTCGCCGCAATCGCCGCCGCCGTTTTCGGCATCACCCGACCGGACGCCTCGGTGATCGTACGGCCATCCACTATAGAAACCGCGCGGGCAAGATCCTCGACCGACATATTGTCGAGCAGCACCGCGTCAACACCAATCGCGAGCGCTGCATCGAGCTGCTTCAGCGTGTCGACCTCGACCTCGACCTTCACCATATGCCCTGCTGCGGCGCGCGCCCGCTCTATTGCTGTGCGGATATCGCCGGCGATCGCGATGTGGTTGTCCTTTATGAGCACGCCGTCATCGAGGCCGAACCGGTGATTGGCACCGCCGCCGACGCGCACGGCGTATTTCTCCAATGCCCGCAGCCCGGGCGTCGTCTTTCGCGTCGATACAATCCTCGCCTTGTGACCGCGCACGGCCTCAACCATGGCCGCTGTGGCAGTGGCAATGCCGCTCAGCCGGCATAAGAAATTGAGGGCCGTGCGTTCGGCCGTGAGCAGGCCTCGTGCGGGTCCGGACAATCTTGCAATGGTTTCCCCGGCCCCAACCTCGCTGCCATCAGGGCGCCAGATCTGGATGTTGATCGCCGGTTCCACGAGAAGGAAGGCATACGAGACCAGATCGAGCCCGGCAACGACGCCCGCCTGCCTCGCTTTGAGCACCAACGTGGCAGTGCAATCATACGGGATAACCGCATCGGTGGTCAGGTCGCCGGATCTGCCCAGGTCTTCGAGGAGCGCAATGCGCACAATCGGTTCGATCAGGGTCGCGGGGAGGGGGGAGAATGAAGTCATATCAAGTGCTCCGTATGGTAGCCCGGCAATCGAGTGCGGCCGCGGCCCGCATTGCGCTGTGCAGTGTCAGCCGTGATGGGCGCACGTTGGCATCGTGGAGCGGGAAATCGGACCGACAGTGCGCGCCTCGACTCTCTTCCCGCCTCAGGGCCGCCGCGGCGATCATCAGTGAGACCAAAGCCGGACCAGAGGCAGCGACACTATTGGCTGCGATCGGCAGCAGGGTCGCCACCGCTTCGCGCATTGCCTCGCCGTCGCGGATGATACCCAGGGCGGCGGAGACAATCGGGCGGACCACGGAAGCGTCTGGTCGTGGAGGGACGAATGTGGAGCATCTGCGCGGTCGCCGGGTATACGACGTGCCGGCAACGCTTTCGGCAACCCAGCTCGCGGTGACCGCCGCTTCGGTGAGCGAGTTGCTGGCCAGGCGGTTGGCGCCGTGCAGGCCGGTACAGGCCACCTCACCGCAGGCCCACAATCCCTCGATGGAGCTGCGGCCGGCGCTGTCTACGGCGACGCCGCCCATGTGATAATGTGCCGCCGGGCGCACCGGGATCAGGTCGGTCGCGGGGTCGATTCCTGCGCTCCGGCACAATTCGGCGATGCCTGGAAAACGCTTGCCAAATCTCGGGCCGAGACTTTGCCGTGCGTCCAGGAATACGCGGCGTCCAACGGCAAGCTGGTGCCAAATGGCGCGCGCTACGACGTCGCGAGGCGCAAGTTCACCGCCAGGTGTGTCGGCGAGGAAGCGCTCTCCTCGCTCATCGATGAGCACCGCGCCTTCGCCACGCACGGCTTCGCTCACCAGCGGCATCGGCCGGCGCGGACCGTCGAGCGCAGTTGGATGGAACTGTATGAATTCCAAGTCGGCGAGTTCCGCCCCCGCCCATGCGGCGAGCGCCAGCCCGTGACCCCATGAGCCAGCGGGGTTTGTCGTGTCGCAAAACAGCCCGCCGACGCCGCCGGTCGCCAGCACCGCGCGACGCGTGGGCAGAGCGAGCGCGCCGGCTCGTCCTGCTGCGACCACGGCGATGACCGACCCGTCCTGCACGACCAGCCGGCGGACCTCCACATTTTCGATAATGGTGATCGAGGCTGTACGCCGAACCGCGGCGACGAGCGCGCGCACCAACTCGCGACCGGTGGCGTCGCCGGCTGCATGCACAATCCGCCGTCGCGAGTGTGCCGCCTCGAGCCCAAGTCGCAACGCGCGGTCAGGGTGCTGGTCGAAGTCGACGCCGAACCTTTGGATCGTCCTAATCGCTTCGGGTGCAGCTCGTACCACTCGCCGCACCGTGGCCTCATCGCAGAGTCCGTCGCCGGCAGCTATCGTGTCGCAAAGGTGAAAATCTGGGCCGTCGTCGCCCCAGAGACGTGCCGAAAGACCGCCCGGGGAAAGTGCACTGCAGGCTCCGGTGCCAAGCGGCGCGTTGGTCAAAAGCACGACCGGTTCCGGCGCCAGATGAAGCGCCGTCATCAGGCCGGCAATGCCGCCGCCGATGACGACCGGCGCCCCGGCGATGTCGCGAACCTCCAGACTCATAGGGAAAGCATGCGCTCGACCGCGCGGCGGGCGGGGCCGGCAATTTCGGGATCAATCCGGACCTCATGCCGGTTCTGCTCGAGTGCGGCGCGAATGTTGGCCAGGTTGATGCGTTTCATGTGCGGGCACAGATTGCATGGGCGAACGAACTCGACGTCGGGATGCGCGACCGCGACGTTGTCGCTCATCGAACATTCGGTCAGAAGGACGACACGCGTCGGTTTCTCACGCTCGACATAATCCGACATCGCCGCGGTCGAGCCGGAGAACTCCGCCTCCGCGACAACGTCTGGTGGGCATTCTGGATGGGCCAGCACGATGACGCCTGGATGGGCATCGCGCAGTTCCCGGATGTCTGCTGCGGTGAAGCGCTCATGCACCTCGCAATGGCCTTTCCAGGCGATGATCTCGACGTCTGTATCGGCTGCCACGTTCCTCGCCAGATATTCGTCCGGGAGCATCAGCACACGCGCCACGCCAAGCGATTCCACCACCGCCTTGGCGTTGCCGGACGTGCAGCAGATGTCGGACTCCGCTTTTACGGCGGCGGAAGTGTTGACGTAAGTAACAACGGGGACCCCCGGATACCGCAGCCGCATTAGCCGCACGTCGTTTGCCGTGATCGATTCGGCCAGCGAGCAGCCGGCGCGGAGATCCGGGATGAGCACGGTCTTGTTCGGATTGAGCAGTTTTGCCGTCTCGGCCATGAAATGAACGCCGGCAACCACGATGATGTCGGCGTCGACCGTCACCGCCTTGTGGGCCAACGCCAGGCTGTCGCCGACGATGTCTGCCACGCAATGAAAAATTTCGGGCGTCTGGTAATTGTGCGCCAGCACCACCGCATTGCGCTCACGCTTCAGCGCTAAGATGGCTTCAATATCGCCGGCGAACGCGGGCCATTCAACGGGTGGGATCACCCGCCGGACACGCTCATACAGGGACGCAGCCATAGGTAACGCCCCAGTCATTGGCGCCTCGATTATATTCGGTTTGACAATAAGGGAATATATCTACCTTGACTATAAGTATGTCAAGCCCGCGCCAGCGGTAATTTTGTCCCGGCGATAGCCCTGTCGTCGAGGACGGCATGCCGGAAGCGATAAAGCTTCGCCGGTCGGCCGCCCGTGTCGAGGGAGGTCTCCCCGGTCTCCTCAACAAGTTCCTGCTGCTCGACCAATCTCCGGAAGTTCGGCTTGTTGATCAGCCTGCCAGCCAAAGCTTCCACGGTTCGCTGCAGTTGCAGCAGCGTGAAGGAAGGCCGCATAAGCTCGAACACGACCGGCCGGTATTTGATCTTCGAACGCAGCCGCGCGATCCCGGTTGCCAGAATACGACGGTGGTCAGCGACCATTGGTTTGCCAGCCGCGGCCGCAATCGCGTCCCTGCCGCCACCGGCCTCCTCAATCAGAGCAGCTTCATAGAGCAACTCGTAGCGTTGGAGCGTGAGTTCCTCGTTCCAATGGCGGTCGTCGAAGCCGAAGGCTATCGCAGCGCGCTGCCGGCGCTCGCGTTGAGTGGTCGGCTCGCTGGCGCCGCCGGCCCACTCAATCAGGCGGGGCCGCAATCTATCGAGCAGCACAGGCGGCGTGCCGAAGCGGTGGTCCTCCCAGGGAAAATATTCGTACCAACTTTGCCAGCCGCACGCGGCCGAGTTCGTTGCCTGTTCCTTCCTGGTCAATGCGAGATAGCTGATTGAGATGACGCGCTGGTGGCGCTCAGTGCCGATGCGATCGCGATCGGCGAAGGTGTAGAGTTGCTCGATGTATCCAAGTGCATGGCCGGTCTGCTGCTCCACCCACCCCCTCAAACCCGACTGCAGTGATCGATGCTCAAGGGCAAAAGGTCCGGAAGGGAGGGTGTCCGCATGACCGACTGTGAGGACACAGGGCTCACTGT
>NZ_RZPH01001200.1:0-1642 GCF_004022825.1 Mesorhizobium sp. M7A.F.Ca.CA.004.04.2.1 | reverse complement strand
GCGACTCCGCCGCGATCTTCTGCGCCTGGTCGCTGGCGGCATCGTCCTGCGGCTCGGCGCGCTCCAGCAGCGGATTGCGCTCGATTTCCTCGTCGATGAAATGCTCAAGCTCGACATGGGTGAACTGCAGCAGCCGAATCGACTGCATCAGCTGCGGCGTCATCACCAGCGACTGCGATTGTCGTAGCTGTAGTTTGGCCGCCAACGCCATGGTTCGGTTTCAAACGCCTCGTCTACGCATCCCGACTTCCGGGCAAGAATTTTGCAGCCGGCCATAAAACTGGCCCGGCTTTTGCTTGTCAAGGCAATTGGTAGCAAAACCCGCTTACCGGAGCGTTATCCCGGAGCAAAATCGAGAAAAAGCGCCGCTCGAACCGGAAAAATCGTGTCAGGAAACAAATTTCACGCTCAGAGCAATTCCAGGAAAAGTGAGAGACCGCTTTCCCGGGAAAAGCGCATAGCGCTTTCCCTTGGGATTGCGTCAAGACGAAAAGACGGAGCGGATTGGCGTTTTCCGTGAAACGACGAACCGTTCAGAGCGTAAAACCCTCGCCGAGGTAAAGTCGCCGCACATCGGGGTTTGCCACCACCTCGTCGGCCCTTCCATGGGTCAGCACCTGGCCGGCATGGATGATGTAGGCGCGGTCGATGAGGCCGAGCGTTTCGCGCACATTGTGATCGGTGATGAGGACGCCGATGCCGCGCGCCGTCAGGTGGCGCACCAGTTGCTGGATATCGGCGACGGCGATCGGATCGATGCCTGCGAAAGGCTCGTCGAGCAGCATGTAAGCCGGACGCGTCGCCAGCGCTCGCGCGATTTCCAGGCGTCGCCGCTCGCCGCCCGAAAGCGACATGGATGGCGCCTTGCGCAGATGGCTGATGTGGAATTCCTCGAGCAGTTCGTCGAGATTGCGCTCGCGCACCTTGCGGTCCTTTTCGACCACTTCCAGCACCGCGCGGATATTCTGCTCGACATTGAGACCGCGGAAGATCGACGCTTCCTGCGGCAGATAGCCGATGCCGAGGCGTGCGCGACGGTACATCGGCATCGACGTGACGTCGAAGCCGTCGATCTCGATCGTGCCTTCATCCACCGGCACGAGGCCGGTAACCATGTAAAAACAGGTCGTCTTGCCGGCGCCGTTGGGGCCGAGCAGCCCAACGGCCTCGCCGGCGCGCACGCCGATGGTGACGCCGCTGACGACCTTGCGGCCCTTGTAGCTCTTGGTCAGCCCCTTGGCGATCAGGGTTCCCTTGAACTTTCCCGCATCGACGGTCACCGTGGCCGGCGCCGAAAGCTTGCCGGCGGCCCGTCCCGGAAGACGCGCCGTCAGCGACGACAGGCTGGCCATCAGGGGTTCGTCGCTCCCGATTTCGGCGGCGGCGTGATCGACATCTGGACGCGTTGCCCAGCGCATGGATCCACCTGAGCCAGCCCGCTTTTCATCTGCACGGTAAGCTTGCAGCCCACCAGAATGTTGTCGTTTTGCGACAGAACGACCTTTTTGCCCGAAAGCACCAGCACCTGGCTCTTCATATCGAAGCTGCCTTGATCGCCTGTCGCGACCTGCGCATCCGACTTGATGTAAACCTTGTCGGAGATCTCCAGGTGATCGATGTTGGCCGAGCCCGTCATCGCCGC
>NZ_RZPH01001199.1:0-1643 GCF_004022825.1 Mesorhizobium sp. M7A.F.Ca.CA.004.04.2.1 | reverse complement strand
ATCTCGGCATCCGCGCGAGATTTCGCCATAGGCCGCCTCCGCTTCGCGCAGGATGATCATCGCGCGGTCATAGAAGAGGCGGCCCTCTTCGGTCGGCGTGACACGCCGGGTCGTGCGCTGCAGCAGCGTTGCGCCCAGCTCCTCTTCGAGCTTGCCGATCTGATGGCTGACCACGGCCTTGGCGACGCCAAGCCGGTCGGCCGCGGCGGTGAATGAGCCGGTTTCCATGACCGTGGTGAAGTAGGCGAGCCGATTGAGGTTCAGAAGTTCGGCCAAGCTGGCTGCCCTTTGTATGATCAGATCAGACAGTTTGTATAATTGGGCGCCATTTATCGCAAGGCTGCCGTCTGCCACATATGAGCGACGGCCTCGACGAGTCCGGTGGCCGGGCAGGAATGGCAGCGACTATGAGCAATTCAGAAGTGACCTATCTTTTCGATCCGCTCTGCGGCTGGTGCTATGGCGCCACTCCGATGCTCGACCGGTTGTCGGCCGCCGGCCTGAACGTCGAACTGCTGCCGACCGGCCTGTTTTCCGGCGCCGGCGCGCGTCCGATGGATGAAGGCTTTGCGGCGCATGCCTGGGCGAACGACCAGCGCATCGAGCGCCTGACCGGACAATCCTTCACGCCGGCCTACCGGCACAATGTCCTCAATGTCCGTGGGACCCTGCTCGATTCACATGCCGCCACACTCGGCATCAGTGCCGCTGGCCTGGAAGATCCCAGCCGCCGGCTTGCGGTGCTGAAGACGATCCAGCATGCGCGCTATGTAGAAGGACGCGATGTCGTGACGATCGGCGGTGTGGCCGAGGTGCTCGCCGCCGCCGGCATGGCGGACGCCGCCGAAATGCTCAAGGCGCCGACCGAAACATTGCTGACGGCTCACCGCGATCTGGTTGGCCGTGGCCGTGCGCTGTTCCAGCGCCTGCATGCCGATGGCGTGCCTTCGCTCTCGGTCATCCGCAATGATGCGCCCCGGCTCATCGGTTCGAACGCGCTGTTCGGCAGCTTCGACAATCTCGTCGCCCATATCGCGGCGGCGTGATCCCATCCTCCAGACCCCAACAAGAATAAGGAAACAGACATGGCAAAAGTCGCTCTCATTGGTGCATCGGGCGCCGTCGGTTCACGCCTTCTCAGGGAACTCTCCGATCGCGGCCACACCGTCACCGGCATTGCGCGCAACCCGGAAAAGATCGCCGCGCTTCCGGGCGTGACGGCGAGGAAGGGCGATGTCTTCGACAGACAAGGTCTCGCCGACCTGATCCGCGGCCATGACGCGGTGATCAGCTCCGTGCATTTCCTGGACAGCGATGCCGATACGCTGATCGAGGCGGTGCGCGCCTCCGGCGTGAAGCGCTATCTGATCGTCGGCGGCGCCGGCAGTCTCGAAGTCGCACCGGGCAAGCGGTTGGTCGACACGCCTCAATTTCCTGATATCTACAAGGCCGAAGCGCAGAAGGGCGCCGACTTCCTGGACAGATTGAAGACGGTCGACGACCTCGATTGGACGTTCCTGTCGCCATCCGCCATGTTCGTGCCTGGCGAGCGCACCGGCAAATTCCGCCTCGGCAAGGATACACTTCTCGCCTCCGATAAGGGCAGCAGCATTTCCTTCGAGGACTATGCGATCGTCATGGTT
>NZ_RZPH01001198.1:0-1645 GCF_004022825.1 Mesorhizobium sp. M7A.F.Ca.CA.004.04.2.1 | reverse complement strand
GGCCACTCCAGGCCCGCCGCCGTTGCGCCCGTGGGCGGGATGATTGACGCGGTCGAACATGGCCGAGAAGTCGAATTCATGGCCCTCGATCGCCTCGATTTCGATAACCTGCCCGAGCCCGCCGCGGAACTCGCCGTCGCCGCCGGAATCGGGCCGCAGCTCCTTGCGCCAGATGACGATCGGCCCGGTGTGCTCCGTTGCCTCGATCGGCATCGTATGGACGCCGGAGGGGAAGGCCGTCGCCGACAGTCCGTCGAGACCGGGGCGCGCGCCCATGCCGCCGGAATTGAACATCAGCACCTCGGCACGGCGGCCCGAACCGCCGGAGACCGGCCGAACCGAGATATGGATGTTCCACAGTGCGCCGGCGCCCTCGGCAAGGATCTTGCCGGGCATCGCCTTGGCGATCGCGCCGAGCACCAGATCGGGAACCATGTGGCCGAAGATGTGCCTGAGCGCCACCGGCGCCGGCCGCACGGCGTTCAGGATGTTGACCGGAGACGACACGGTGAAGAAGGCGAGCGACGCGGCATTGTTAGGAATATCGGGCGCCACCACGCATTTCAACGCGTAGCAGGCATAGGCCTTGCTGTAGATGATCGGGCAGTTGATGCCCCATCGGCTCATCGGGTCGGTACCGGTGAAATCGACCTCGACGCCGGCGTCCCTAACCGTGACCGTCGCCGCGAGTTTCACCGGCTCGTCGTAGCCGTCGGTCACCAGCGCGTTCGACCAGCTGCCTTTGGGCATCGCCTTGATGCGTTCGACCAAGGCGTCGCGGGTGCGCGAGAAGATGAACTCGCCAAGCCCGTCCAGCGATGCCAGGCCGATCTCCTTCATCATGTCGACGAGGCGTCGGTGGCCGACTTCGTTGCAGGCGGCGAGCGAATAGAAATCGCCGACGACCTGGTTCGGCTCGCGGACGTTGGCGCGCAGGATCCTGACGAGATCGAGATTGACCTTGCCCTTCTCCGCGAACTTCATGATCGGGATCTGGATGCCTTCCTCGTAGACCGACTTGCCGTCAGCGCCGAAGCCGCGCCCACCGACATCGACCACATGTGCCGTGCAGGCGAAGAACGCAACCAATTCGCCGTTCAGGAACGACGGCGACACCATGGTGATATCGTGCAGGTGGCCCGTGCCCAACCAGGGGTCATTGGTGACGTAGGTGTCACCCTCGAACATGGTTTCGCGCGGGATTTCGTTCATGAAATGCAGCACCGCCTCGGCCATGGTGTTGACATGGCCGGGCGTTCCCGTCACCGCCTGTGCCAGCATCTGGCCGCGGGGATCGAACACGCCTGCCGACAGATCGCCGGATTCGCGCACCGATGTCGAGAAAGCCGTGCGCAGCAAGGTGAGGGCCTGCTCCTCGACCACCGAGATCAACCGGTTCCACATGACCTGCATGCGGATTTCACTGATGTCGCTCATGCCTGGCTGCCTTTGCGGATCAGAAGGATCGCGCCGTCGCTCTGGATGACGGCGTCGAAGCTCGTGGTGACGACGGTGGACGTCTCGCGTTCGACGATGATGACCGGGCCTGCCACCCGATCGCCGGTGCACAGCCCCTCCCGTTCGACGATGCCATAGGTCCGTGGCGCACCGCTGGCCGGATCGAACACCGCGCGGCTTGTTGCCT
>NZ_RZPH01001197.1:0-1646 GCF_004022825.1 Mesorhizobium sp. M7A.F.Ca.CA.004.04.2.1 | reverse complement strand
GTCCGAAGGCAGCTCGATCACCGAAGGCATCGGGCAGGGGCGCATCACCGCCAATCTCGAAGGGTTCACGCCGGATTTTTCATTCCAGATCCCCGATGAGGATGCGCTGCCGATCGTCTTCGACCTGATCCAGGAAGAGGGCCTTTGCGTCGGCGGCTCGACCGGCATCAACATAGCCGGCGCGATCCGTCTGGGCAGGGAATTAGGTCCCGGCCACACCATCGTGACCATTCTTTGTGATTATGGCACGCGCTATCAATCAAAACTGTTCAACCCGGAATTCCTGCGCGAAAAGCAGCTGCCGGTGCCAGGCTGGATGGAACTGAAGAGCACAATTCCGGTGCCGTTCGAAAAGGTCGCGTGATGGCAAACAGGACGGACGCCCTGTTTCGCGACGATGCCTATCTGCGGACGGCGGACGCAACGGTCGTTGCCGTCAACGATCGCGGCGGTATCATCCTCGACCGGACCATCTTCTACGCCACTTCAGGCGGCCAACCGGGCGATACCGGGTATCTCGAACGCGGCGACGGCAGCCGTATCGTCATTGCCGCCACCCTCACCGGTGAGACCAAGGACGAGATCATACACGTGCCGGCGCCGGAGCAGGCGGTTCCGCAGCCAGGCGAGGCGCTGAGGCTGGCGATCGACTGGGAGCGGCGGCATCTCCTGATGCGCATGCACGCGGCTTGCCATCTGCTCACCGTCGTCTGCCCGTTCCCGATCACCGGTGCCTCGGTTTCCGAGGACGACAGCCGTGTCGACTTCGACGCTCCGGATGCCGGCTTCACCAAGGAGGACGTCACCGCCGGGCTGATGGACCTGGTGCGGGCCGATCATCCGATCTTTGTCAGGCTGATCAGTGACGAAGACCTGGCCGCCAATCCCGGCCTGGTGAAATCCAAGAACGTTCGGCCGCCGGTGGGCACAGGCAAGATCCGCCTGGTTTGTATCGGCGACAACGCTTCGGTGGACAGCCAGCCCTGCGGCGGCACCCATGTGAAAAGCACCGCCGAAGTCGGCGAAATCCACATCGGCAAGATCGAGAAGAAGGGCCGCGAGAACCGGCGCTTCCGCATCCGCTTTGGGCCGATGCCGGCAAACTGAACAGGACAGTGATCGCCAAAAAGCGAGCAGGAGAACAAAATGGCCGAGGACAGCCCCTTCACCGTCGACGCAGACTGGCTGCAGCAACGTCTCGGCGAGCCGGGCCTGACGATCATCGACGCATCCTGGTATCTCCCGGCGCAGAGGCGCGATGCGCGCGGCGAGTATGAGTCGGCCCATATCCCGGGCGCACGTTTTCTCGATCAGGATGCCGTTTCGGACCCGGATTCGCCCCTGCCGCATACCTTGCCGTCGCCGCAGCATTTTGCCCAGTATGTCGGCGCCATGGGCGTTTCGGCCGATGACACCATCGTCGTCTACGACGGGCCGGGTTTCTTCTCCGCACCCCGGGCGTGGTGGATGTTCCGGGTGATGGGCGTCTTTCAGACCTATATTCTGGAGGGCGGCTTCGATGGCTGGAAAGCCGCCGGCAGGCCGGTGACGGCCGAACCGACCAAGATCGCGCCAAGCGTGTTTCATGCCGATTTCGACGCCGGGCGCGTCGCCAGCCTCGCCGACATGCGCGGGATCGTCGACAC
>NZ_RZPH01001196.1:0-1647 GCF_004022825.1 Mesorhizobium sp. M7A.F.Ca.CA.004.04.2.1 | reverse complement strand
GCGTATGACCATGCGTTCGAAGAGCTACCTCGTCGTTGCATTGGCGCTCGCTGTCACCGGCTGCGCCGGCGGCAAAACGCACGACCTGCTCAACAAGACGACGGTCACGGTGCCCGCTTCCGACATCGCGGCCACGCATGAAATCTTCGTCGCCACCACCCGCCAGAGGGCAACCAAGGACCCGCGACAGGTGTTCGACGGCGATCGCTCGCTGACCACCAGCTTTGCCCGTGTCGACGTCACCGTCCCGAAAAACCATCAGGTCGGCGCCATCGAGCGGGCCAAGGGATCGGCAAACAGCAACCCGGCCAAGGATTTCACCGCCAAGGACGTCACCTTCTATGAAGGCGCGCCGCAGTTCGCCAAGGCGGTCGGCGCCGACATCGCCATGCGCGGCGACCGTGCGCTGGTTTTCGTGCACGGCTTCAACAACGGCTTCGATGACGGCATCTACCGGCTGACGCAGATCGCGCACGACACGAAATATCCCGGCACGCCGGTGCTGTTCTCATGGGCTTCGAGCGGCAAGACCACGGGTTACATCTACGACAAGGAAAGCGCCAACGCAGCGCGCGACGACCTCGAGGCGACCCTCAGGATGCTGGCCAAGACCAAGGTCAAGAGCATCGACATCATCGCCCATTCGATGGGGACCTGGGTGACCATGGAGGCTCTGCGCCAGCTTGCCATCACCGGCGATCGCGATCTCGACGACAAACTCGGTTACGTCATCCTGGCCTCGCCCGACATCGATGTCGACGTGTTCAAGAAACAGATGATCCGTTACGGCAAACCCGACAAGCCATTCGCCATCCTGCTCTCGGCGGATGACCGGGCTCTCAAGCTGTCCTCCCTGATCTCGGGCGATAAGCCGCGCG
This sequence comes from Mesorhizobium sp. M7A.F.Ca.CA.004.04.2.1, assembly GCF_004022825.1. Taxonomy (NCBI): domain Bacteria; kingdom Pseudomonadati; phylum Pseudomonadota; class Alphaproteobacteria; order Hyphomicrobiales; family Phyllobacteriaceae; genus Mesorhizobium; species Mesorhizobium sp. M7A.F.Ca.CA.004.04.2.1. Next base: position 769 of record NZ_RZPH01001196.1, on the reverse strand, counting down.
TCGGCGATTACGGCGATGCGGCCGACCTCGCCAGCTATGGCGTGTCGGTGGTCGACCTTTCCCAGGCCAAGGGCGGTGACCGCCTCAACCACGCCAAATTCGCCGACAACCCAATGCTGGTGCAACTGCTGGGCGATCGGCTGCGGGCGCCTGCCGGCCTTGCCTCGGACGAGCCCGTCCCGACTCAGCTCAACAATCTCGGCCAGGGCCTCGGCAAGGCCGTCGGCTCGGTCGCGGAAATCGTCATCACCACGCCGTTCAAGGTGCTGACCATCGCCACCGGCGGGTAGCCGGGGGCAGCTTCCTGGTGGAGACCATCAGGTGTCGAAGTCGGCGCTGCCCCTCACCTGCCTGCCGGCATCCTCTCCCCGTATAGTGACGGGGAGAGGGGCGCTATTATCACCGGTTTCGCCAATGACCAGCATTGCAAGAAGAGGACAGTCGTTGCGGCCAGCCCCTTCTCCCCGTCAGTATATGGGGAGAAGTGCCCGGCAGGGCGATGAGGGGCGGCGCCGACGCTCGGCAAAGGTGAATTCGAACCTGAAGCGATTGCCCGCCGGGCATGGCCTGAATATCAACAATCCTAGACGAACAGATCGACCTTCTGGAACGTCGTCACGTCGATCAGGCCGACATCGGAAATCCTGAGTTCGGGAATGACGACCAGCGCCAGCAGCGAGTGCTGCATGTAGGCGTTGTTCAGCGAACAGCCCATCTTGCGCATCGCCTCGGTGAGCTTCTCTGCCTTGGCCGCGACGATCTCGGCCCG
>NZ_RZPH01001195.1:0-1647 GCF_004022825.1 Mesorhizobium sp. M7A.F.Ca.CA.004.04.2.1 | reverse complement strand
GGCGATCTGGCCAAGGAAGGCTATGCCTGGAAGGACGTGCCGGTGGCCGGCGGCGGCGGCGATGCCGCCATGACCGCGCTGAAGGCGATGGTCGCGGCCGGCAATTATCCGACCGCCTCGCAGATGCTCGGCTATACCGTGCTCGACTACGCCGCTGCCGGCGTCATGGGCGACCTGACCGAAACGGCGAAGAAGGAAGGCTGGGACAAGTCCGTTCCGGCGGCCCTGCAGAAGTTCTCGGTCTATGACGGCAAGTGGGTCGCGGCGCCGGTCAACGTTCACTCGGTCAACTGGCTGTGGATCAACAAGGCCGTCCTGGACAAGATCGGCGGCACCGAGCCGAAGACCTTCGACGACTTCGTTGCCCTGCTCGACAAGGCCAAGGCGGCAGGCGTGATCCCGCTCGCTCTCGGCGGCCAGAACTGGCAGGAAGCCACCATGTTCGACTCCGTCGTGCTGTCGACTGGCGGACCCGAGTTCTACAAGAAGGCCTTCAACGACCTCGATGACGAATCGCTGAAGTCCGACACGATGAAGAAGTCGTTCGACAATTTGGCCAAGCTCGTCACCTATGTCGACCCCAACTTCTCCGGCCGCGACTGGAACCTTGCCACCGCCATGGTCATCAAGGGCGACGCCCTGGTGCAGGTCATGGGTGACTGGGCCAAGGGCGAGTTCAACGCCGCCAAGAAAACGCCGGGCACCGACTTCCTTTGCTATCGCTTCCCGGGCACCGACGGCTCGGTGATCTACAACTCCGACATGTTCGGCATGTTCAACGTTCCGGACGACCGCAAGGCCGCCCAGGTCGCGCTGGCCACCGCCACCCTGTCGAAGAGCTTCCAGTCGGCCTTCAACGTCGTCAAGGGTTCGGTTCCGGCCCGTACCGACGTTCCGGACACCGACTTCGACGCTTGCGGCAAGAAGGGCATCGCCGATCTGAAGGCGGCCAACGAAGGCGGCACGCTGTTCGGCTCGCTGGCCCAGGGCTATGGCGCGCCTCCGGCGGTCGCCAATGCCTATAAGGATGTCGTCTCCAAATTCGTCCATGGTCAGATCAAGACCTCGGACGAGGCCGTGACCGAGCTGGTCAAGGCAATCGACGACGCCAAGTAAGCGCCACGCGCCAAAAACCCTTCCCCGCTCCGGCGGGGAAGGCCCAGATCCGCGAACTTGGATCCGCGAAGCTGGTTGGCCGCGAGTCGACGGGAGGAGCCCATGAGCACGGTAGCGACAAGCCAGATCAAGCTGACGCCGGAGCATGCGCGGCCACGCGCCTCGGTGCGCTCACGCCTGCAGGACGCATTGCCGAAGATCGTGCTGGCGCCCAGCTTCGCCATCACCATCGTCTTCGTCTACGGCTTCATCCTGTGGACGATCTATCTGTCCTTCACCAATTCCAAGACCTTCCCGTCCTATGTCCTGACCGGCTCGCGCGCCTATCAGCGGCTGTGGGGCTGGACCTTCGACACCGACCCGCCGTCGAGCTGGTACACGTCGATCACCAATATGGGTATTTTCGGCTTTCTCTACATCGCCATCTGCCTAGCGCTCGGCCTGTTCCTGGCCATCCTGCTCGACCAGAAGATCCGCGGCGAAGGCATGTTGAGGCCGATCTATCTCTACCCGATGGCGCTGTCCTTCATC
>NZ_RZPH01001194.1:0-1648 GCF_004022825.1 Mesorhizobium sp. M7A.F.Ca.CA.004.04.2.1 | reverse complement strand
CCGGGTCCGGCTCGGCCTTGTAGTTCCAGTTGACGTCGGGATCGAAGAAGGTCTTGCCGTAGCCGAGCGGCATCTGGACGTAGAAGCGGCGGTCGGTGCCGCCGGCCTCCAGCACCAGCACCGAGAAGCGTCCCGAGGCCGAGAGTTTTTCGGCCAGGACCGAGCCGGCCGAGCCGGAGCCGACGATGATGAAATCATAGGTCTGCATGATGATGCGGGCGGCTCCGGAAAATTGGCTGCAGCCTAGACGCGGCGGCGCTCCCAAGTCGCCGCGCCTTCCGGCATCAGTTGTGAAAAAAGCGACCGCCGAACTGGTCGAGTTTGCGGGGATACCCGACAATCGCGCTTGATATGCACCGGGGCGACAGCTTATGCGATGGGATCGGCCACTCTGCGGAAGGCAGGAAATCATATGCGGACCCTTCCTGACGCGTTCATCCCCGAACTGCCGGGCCACTACAGCGGCAAGGTCCGCGAGAACTATGACCTTGCGGACGGCCGGCGCATCATCATCGCCACCGACCGCCTCAGTGCCTTCGACACCATCCTGACGTCGATCCCCTGCAAGGGCGAGATCCTGACCCAGACGGCGCGGTACTGGTTCGAGGAAACCGCCGACATCTGCCCGAACCATGTTCTCGAATACCCCGACCCGAACGTCGTCGTCGGCACAAGGCTCGACATCCTGCCGGTCGAGATCGTCGTGCGCGGCTATCTGGCGGGAACCACCAGCACCTCGATCCTGACGCGCTACAAGCGCGGTGACCGCGACATGTACGGCATCCGCCTGCCGGATGGCCTGCGCGACAATGAAAGACTGGCGGAGCCGATCATCACGCCGACCAGCAAGGCCGCGCATGGCGGCCATGACGAACCGCTGTCCAAAGCCGAGATTCTCGAGCAGGGTCTTCTCACGCAGGCGCAGTGGGATACCGTATCGGACTACGCCTTGCGGCTGTTCGCCCGCGGCCAGCAGCGCGCCACTGAGCGCGGCCTGATCCTGGCCGACACGAAATACGAATTCGGCACCGACAAGGACGGGACCATCATTCTTGCCGACGAAATCCACACGCCTGACAGCAGCCGGTACTGGATCGCATCGAGTTACGAACAGGCGCTCGCCAGCGGCAGCCGGCCGGAGAGTTTTGACAAGGATTTCATCCGCTCATGGGTCTCGGCGCGCTGCGATCCCTACAGCGACCCGATCCCCAAAATACCCGACGAGATCGTCGAACAGGCTTCCGGGGTCTACGCGCAGGCCTATGAGGCGATCACGGGTAAGGAATTCTCGCCGGACCTTTCCGGGGACAGCGTGCTGGATCGCATCAGAGCTAACCTTGCAGGTTATTTTTGAGAGGTGCCCCTCTCAGCTAACGCCTGGTCTTAAGCCGCGCAGTCGACCCCCACTCCGTCGAGCTTCGCTCGCCACCTCTCCCCCGATCGACGGGGTAGAGGAAGGGCGCGAGCTTGGGGTGGCGCTGCGAAGCAGCGACGGAGTGGGGGAAGCCCCCTCCAAAACCCGAAGCCGCTGGAAATCAGGCACAACCGCGCGAATGCCAGGGTTAGCCTATGCCATGGAGGCCAGGAAACAGCAGCTGCGGCGCGTTGACCTGGTCCTGCAGCGGCGATACGGATCGATGATCATCAC
>NZ_RZPH01001193.1:0-1652 GCF_004022825.1 Mesorhizobium sp. M7A.F.Ca.CA.004.04.2.1 | reverse complement strand
ATGCCGCAGATTCTGGAGAAGGTCGGCCAACTCGACATCTTCCATGCCAATGCCGGCGCCTATGTCGGCGGCGAGGTGGCGACCGGCGATCCCGACGCCTGGGACCGGATGCTCAACCTCAACATCAATGCCTGCTTCCGTTCGATCCAGGCGGTGCTGCCGCACATGATCGAGCGCAAGACGGGCGACGTCATCGTCACCAGTTCGCTTGCCGGACTGGTTCCTGTGGTCTGGGAGCCGATCTACACGGCCTCCAAGCACGCCGTGCAGGCCTTCGTCCACACGGTGCGCCGGCAGGTCGCCAAGCACGGCCTGCGCGTCGGTGCGGTGGCGCCCGGCCCGGTGGTGACGGCGCTGGTCGACGACTGGCCGAAGGCCAAGCTCGAGGAAGAACTCGCCGCCGGCGGCCTGATGCAGCCGCGCGAGGTGGCCGAAGCGGTGATGTTCATGCTGACCCGCCCGCGCAACGTGACGATCCGCGATCTGGTGATTTTGCCGCAGAGCAATGATTTGTGAGTGGGTGAGGAATAGGGAATAGGCAGTAGGCAGTAGGCAGTAGGGGGAAGATAAAGGCACGACCTTGCTGTCGAAAACGCTTCTTGCTCCCTATCCCAACTCGCTAATCTCCTACTGCCTACTGCCTACTGCCTACTGCCCTGAACCGAAGGTTTCCCCCATGCCTAATTTCCTCGGCATCGACGTCGGCACCGGCAGCGCGCGGGCCGGGGTGTTCGACCACACTGGAAACATGCTCGCCTCTGCCAAGCGCGATATCGAGGCCTGGCGCGAGGCCGGCGACATTGTCGAGCAGTCGAGCAACGACATCTGGCGGGCGGTGTGCGCGGCCACGCGGGAAGCGGTCGCTCAATCGGGCGTGGCACCCGAGGCGATCGCCGGCATCGGGTTCGACGCCACTTGTTCGCTGGTGGTGCTGGGCGAGGGCGGCGTGCCGCTGCCGGTGAGCAGATCCGGCAATTCGGAACGCAACATCATCGTCTGGATGGATCATCGCGCGGTCGAGCAGACGCGCCGCATCAACCGTAGCGGCGAGGCGGTGCTGAACTATGTCGGCGGCGTCATCTCGCCGGAGATGGAAACGCCGAAACTCCTTTGGCTGGCCGAAAACCTGCCCGACACGTTCAACGCCGCCTGGCAGTTCATGGACCTCCCCGATTTCCTCACCTGGCGGGCGACCGGCAGCCTTGCCCGCTCGGTCTGCACGGTGACTTGCAAATGGACCTATCTGGCGCATGAAAGCCGCTGGGACGAGGCCTATTTCCGCACCATCGGACTAGGGAGCCTGGCCGACGAGGGGTTCGCGCGCATCGGCACGCAGATCGTGCCGGCGGGTGGCGCACTTGGCGGCGGGTTGACCGCGCAGGCGGCTGCGGACCTTGGCCTCGTCCCCGGCACCGCGGTAGCGGCCGGTCTGATCGATGCGCATGCCGGTGGCGTCGGTACGGTCGGTGCGCGCGGCGCGTTCGGCAGCGTTCTGTCGCGCATGGCCTATGTTTTCGGCACCTCGGCCTGCACCATGTCGTCGACCGCGGCGCCGGCCTTCGTCGACGGCGTCTGGGGTCCGTATTTCTCGGCCATGGTGCCGGGCCTGTGGCTGAACGAGGGCGGCCAGTCGGCAGCCGGTGCTGCCATCG
>NZ_RZPH01001192.1:0-1654 GCF_004022825.1 Mesorhizobium sp. M7A.F.Ca.CA.004.04.2.1 | reverse complement strand
AAGCTCGGCATGGCTCATGGCGCGACGACGGATTCGATCGATCCGGCCGGCTACCCCGACACGTTCACACAAACCGCATTTTCGGGCTCGCTGTCCAACAGCCTCACTGAGGTCGACGCCAAAGGCAATGTCCAACCGGACCTCGCCGAGAGCTTTGAAACTTCGGATGGAGCCAAAACCTGGGCCTTCAAGCTGCGCAAAGGCGCAACCTTTCACAACGGCAAGACCGTGACGGCGGATGACGTCGTGACCTCCTTGCAATATCACATGGGCAAGGACACCAAATCGGCGGCGAAATCGCTGTTGGACTCCGTCGCCGACATCAAGGCGGATGGCCCGGAAACGGTGGTTTTCACGCTCAAGAGCGGCAACGCCGATTTCCCTTACATTATGAGTGACTACCATCTGGTCATCATGCCGGCCAAGGATGGCAAGGCGGATTGGGCTTCAGGCGTTCGCACCGGTGCTTTCGTCGTCGAGAATTTCCAGCCCGGCGTTTCGGCCAAGCTCAAGCGCAATCCAAACTACTTCAAGAACGGCAAGCCCTATCTCGATGAGGTGGAGTTCATCGCCATCACGGATCTTGCCGCTCGCATGGCGGCGCTGTCCACGGGGGAGGTGGACTATATCGGCCGCGCCGACCTGAAGACCCTCGGCATGTTGAAACGCAATCCCAAGGTGGAGATCGTCGAAGTCACTGGTTATGGGCACTATACCTTGCCGATGAATGTCACGATGGCGCCATTTGATAATCCAGACGTGCGAATGGCATTGAAATGGGCGATCAATCGCCAAGAAATCGTCGACAAGATCTTTCTTGGCCACGCCACTGTGGCCAACGACAACCCGATCGCGCCGGCCATCAAATTCGCCAAGGATCCGCAACCGCAACACAGCTTCGATCCGGAAAAAGCCAAGCATTACCTGAAAAAGGCCGGAATGGAGAACCTGAAGGTGGATCTCTCGGTCGCCGATGCCGCTTTTGCCGGCGCCGTGGACGCGGCTTCGCTCATTCGCGAAACGGCAGCCCAATGCGGCATCGACGTCAATGTCGTGCGTGAGGCCGAGGACGCTTATTGGGACAATGTCTGGCTGAAGAAACCCTGGTGCGCTTCCTATTGGAGCGGTCGGGCGACGGCCGACTGGATGTTCACGCAAGCCTTCGCCGCCGACTCCAGTTGGAATGAATCCTTCTGGAAAAATCCCCCTTTCAACGAACTGCTTGTCCAGGCGCGCGCCGAGACGGACGAGGCCAAGCGAGCGGCGATGTATGCCGAGATGCAGCAGTTAACCCACGATGACGGCGGCAGCATCGTGCTGGTCTTCAACAATTTCGTCAGCGCCCAATCCAAAAAGCTCGCACACGGTGATGTGGCGCCCAACTGGGAGAACGATGGACTGAAAATGGCCGAACGCTGGTGGATCGCCACGGCATGAGATGGCGGGCCGGAGCCGCGATGGTTTTGAGGCTCCGGTCAGCTGGCTCCGAGTGCAGGGCTGCCGCCCAAAGGGAAACGCCACGCACATGAACCCCGTCGCAAAAACGGTCCTGCAGCGCCTTGGCCTCGGCCTGGTCACTTTGTTCATCGTGTCCATCATTATCTTCTCTGCGATCGCGATGCTTCCAGGCGACTTCGCCAAGGCCACGCTCGGG
>NZ_RZPH01001191.1:0-1655 GCF_004022825.1 Mesorhizobium sp. M7A.F.Ca.CA.004.04.2.1 | reverse complement strand
CTCGAAGAGTATCTTCCGATCCGCATGAGGCTGCCGCATTTCTCCAACGCGCGTTCGGTCCGCAATGGGCTCGACCGGGCGCGGCTGCGGCAGGCCAACCGGCTTTTCGCATCGCGCAGCCGGGTGTTGACCAAAGCCGATCTTGTCACCATCGAGGAATCCGACATTCGCGGCAGCCGCGTGTTCGCGGAAGGGAAACTCGAAGGCGAACCGGAGACGAAGATGCGCTGACGGGATGGAGCCGGCTGGCGCAGCGACCAACACCCGCAGACAGAATTGGAGACGACGACCATGGTCACCAGGACAATCATCGCACCCTCCGTGCTTTCCGCGGATTTCTCGCGGCTCGGCGATGAGGTCGAAGCTGTCGTGCGGGCGGGTGCCGACTGGATCCATCTCGACGTGATGGACGGCCATTTCGTACCCAACATCACCTTCGGTCCGCCGGTGATCAAGGCGATCCGCGACCGAACGGACAAAATTTTCGATTGCCATCTGATGATCGCGCCGGCCGACCCCTATCTGGCCGCCTTCGCCAACGCCGGCTGCGACATCATCACGGTGCACGCCGAGGCCGGGCCGCATCTCGATCGTTCCCTGCAGGCGATCAAAAATCTCGGCAAGAAGGCCGGCGTATCGCTGAATCCTTCGACGCCGGAGAGCGTCATCGAGTATGTGCTCGACAGGCTTGACCTAGTGCTGCTGATGACGGTCAATCCAGGCTTTGGCGGCCAGGCCTTCATTTCCGCGGTCATCGAGAAGATCAGGCGAATCAAGGCACTGGTTGGCCACCGCCCGATTGACATCGAAATCGATGGCGGCGTCACGGCCGAAACCGCCCCGCTGGTCGCCGCGGCCGGGGCCAATGTGCTGGTCGCCGGGTCGGCCGTGTTCAAGGGGGGCACCGAGGCGGCTTATCGCACCAACATTGGAGCCATCCGACAGACGGCCGACGGTGCGATCCGGAAAGCGGCGTAAACAATTCCATCGGAGGCAAGCATGGCGGCCGTCCCCCCTGTCTGCGATTTCGGCTGGCGCGCCATCGATGCCGTTTTGCCTGGCGTCGACGGCAGGTCGCATTCGATCTTCAGCCAGGCCGGCCCGAACGGTCTGGTCGTGGCCTTCATCTGCAATCACTGCCCTTATGTGAAGGCAGTGATTTCACGTATCGTGCGCGATGCCAACGACCTCAAGGCCGAAGGTATCGGCTTTGTCGCGATCAACTCAAACGATGCCGACACCTACCCGGAGGATTCCTTCGACCAAATGAAGCTCTTCGCCACGACGAACGGCTTCAGCTTCCCTTACCTGCACGACCAGCACCAAACTGTGGCGCGCGATTACGCAGCCGTGTGCACTCCCGATTTCTTCGGGTTCAACAGCGAGTTGGGACTGCAATATCGCGGTCGGCTGGACGCCTCGCGACGAGAAGCCGGAGCGCCCGGGCTGAGACGCGACCTGTTCGAGGCGATGAAGCAGGTTGCCCGAACCGGCGACGGGCCGCTGGACCAGATCGCCTCGATCGGCTGCTCGATCAAGTGGAAGGATGCCGCATGAACGTCGGTGCAGGTAGGCCGCTTCGATCGCCGAAGGCGATCCTGTTCGATCTCGACGGCACGCTGGTCGACTCGGCACCGGACATAGCGGCCGCCGTC
>NZ_RZPH01000118.1:0-9550 GCF_004022825.1 Mesorhizobium sp. M7A.F.Ca.CA.004.04.2.1 | reverse complement strand
GCCGATGGCGCGGGTCGAGGAGGTGGTGCGCACCGTCGACATCAGCCTGCAGTCGGAACTCGCCGCCAGCCGCGAAATATCGCGCATCGCCGAGCGCATGGGCCGCATCCACGACATCATGCTGATGATCGATCTCGGCGATCTGCGAGAAGGCATCTGGCCGAACGACCTGATCCCGACCGTCGAGCAGATACTGCAGTTCAAGGGCGTTCGCATTGCCGGCATCGGCACCAATCTCGGCTGTTTCGGCGCCATCATGCCGACGCCGGAAAATCTCGGCCAACTCGTCGCCCATGCCTACAAGACCGAGCGCCTGTCCGGCAGAAGCCTCGACGTGATCTCCGGCGGCGCCTCGTCGTCGCTGCCGCTGCTGCTCGAAGGCAGACTGCCGGCCGGCATCAACAATCTGCGCGTCGGCGAGGCGATCCTGCAGGGTGGTGTCGAGACCTTCCGCGACACGCCGTGGGCGGAGCTCGAACCCGATGCCTGCCGGCTGACAAGCGACATCATCGAGGTCAAGCTCAAGCCGTCACGACCGATCGGCCAATCGGGCTACGACGCCTTCGGCAATCAGCCGGTCTTCCCCGACGAAGGCGACAGGCTGCGCGCCATCGCCAATATCGGCCGTGAGGATGTGCTGGTCGAGGGACTGACGCCGATCGCCAGGGGGATAAGGGTGCTCGGCGCCTCCAGCGATCATCTGCTTTTGGATGTCGCCGATGCCGACCCGAGGCCCTCCGTCGGCGACCGCGTCGCCTTCCGCATGAGCTATGGCGCCATGCTTTTGGCGATGACCTCGGAATATGTCGAGAAGGCCCCGATGCACGACGTCGAGGATTTTTCCGGCCGCAAGATGGTGCAGATCACGGCCGGGCAGGGAGCTGCCGGCATCCTGGCCCGGGAAAGCACCGGCGCCCGGCTGGAAGCGATGAACTTCGACGTGGTGGAACTCGCCGATGTCGAGCGGCCGCCATCGGGGCTGGTCCGGCTGATTGCCGGCGTCGATCGTCGCATCGCCCACAAGGCGCTGACCGCGACGGCTCGCGCGACGCATTCTTTCGGCCTGATCTGGATCGATTCCATCGCCGCCCTGATGCCAGAGGACGAGGAGGGCATCGACCTGCCGGAATGTTCGGTCCTGGCGCGATCGCTCGGGCTCGATCACAAGGCCGGCGCGCTGCAGCCGCAGCTGTCGCCGGAAAATGTCGTCATCGTCGGCCTGCGCCACGCCGATCCGGCCGAGGCGCGGGTGCTGAAGGATTCGCGCGTGTCGGCCTTCACCATGACCGACATCGACGCCATGGGCATGCGCGACCTGATGCACGAAGCGATCCGCATCGCCACCTCAGGCACGCAAGGCTTTCATGTCAGCTATTCGCCGACCGCAACCGAATTCGCCGGCTGGGCTGCGGGCTCCGGCGGGCTGACCGTGCGCGAAACGCACCAGGCGATGGAGGCGATCGCGCTCTCCGGTGGCTTGCTGTCGATGGATGTCTCGGGCCTGACGGCGGATCTGGAGCCGCGGATCGGCACCGACGCGGTCAACTTCGTCATGTCGGCTTTCGGCAAACGGATTCTCTGATCAGCCCTGCACGTCCACTGCCGAGCGCCATGCGCTGACATAGTCGACCCAGGCCGGGTCTACAGGCGGTTCTATTCTTTCGCCCTTGCCGTGCGTCGCCGGCTGATCGGATGCCAGCAGCGCCGCGCCGATGCTGGTGCCGGTGGCGGCCTCGGACCCAACCACGGCGCGCGCCGTGGCTGCCGCCAGCATGCCGACAAAGAGCCGGTTGCGGGCAAAGGGGCCTTCGACCGTGGTCGGGCCGTCCGCGCCGATCAGTTCGAGGCAGGTTGCCGTCATCAATGCCAGGTAGAACGAGATGGCGGCAAAGCGCTGGCCGCTGTTCAGGCCGTCGGCGTTGACCCATGCCGCGGCATGGTGCGGGAATGGCCCCGAGCCTTGCTGGGTCGACGGCAGCAGCAGCATTTTTCGCGCCAGCACGGCGCCGACATCATTCTCGGTCCACTGCTCCGGCTGATCCTTTGTCAGCCCGGAAAACTCGCGGCCGCCCATGAAGCGCGCCGAGGGAACGGGATCGCCGATTGCGTTGACATTGACCAGCGTGTCGCGCGCGGCATCCAGCGCAATCTGTTTGCCGCCGACCGCCATCGACACCACCCAGGTGCCGGTCGAGACGACGGAGAAAGGCGGTTTGTCGGAGAGAAGATGCGGCAGAAGCGAGGCGTTGGAATCATGCAGGCCGCAGAACACCGGCGTTTGCGGATCGAGTCCGGTTCGCATCGCAACGATGGGCAGGATCGGGCCGAGGCGGTCGCTGGCCGGCCGCACCGGCGCCATCAGCCCGCGCCATTCCAGCCTGTCGACCAACGATGAGAAATCCGCCGTCCACGGGTTCCACAGGTCGGTGTGGCAGCCGAGCGAGGTGACCTCGTTGGCGGCGATGCCGGTCAGGCGCAACGCCCAGTATTGTGGGTACATCAGCATCGCGGCGGCCCTGGCGAATTCCGCCGGGAAGCTCTTCTGCTGCCAGAAGAATTGAGCACCAAGATTGAGGCCGAGCGGCAGGCGCGGCGTGCCGGTCTCGGAGAAGGGCGGGCGGATCGCGTCATAACCCTCGGCCAGCCCGTCGGGGCCGTCGAACTCATAGTCGAGCACCGGTAGCACCAGTTCACCCGCCGCGTCGACCAGCACGCCGGTCGCGCCATGGGTGCTGATCGAAATGGCGTCGATGCGCTGTTCGCGATTGAGACCGGCAAGGCTTTCGAGGATGAATGCCCACAGGGCCTCGACATCGTGGTGCGGGTAAGGCGCCTGTCGCACCGGCGCATTGGACATGCGGCGCAGCGCCACCTCGCTCAACGTAGCGAGGTCGACCAGCGCCACCTTGGCGTTGGTCTTGCCGATGTCGATAACGGCGATGTGGCGCATCGCACTCATGCCATGTGGAACACGGTTTCCAACGGCACGGCCACCGGCTCGTTGTCCTGCCTGGTTTCCATGATGTCGGCCATTTCAGCCCACCAGCGCTGCATCACCGGATATCCGGGCAATTCGTCCATGCCGTGGTCGTCACGCCGCCACAGAACACCGAACAGGATATTGGTCTCCTCGTCGAGATGGATGGAATAATCGGAGACGCCGGCCTGCTTCAGCAGTGACACCAGCGACGGCCAGATCTCATCGTGACGCTGCTTGTACTCGGCCTTCATGCCGGGCTTCAGCTTCATCTTGAATGCATATTTCTCGGCCATCAACGCCCTCCGCGGAGTCGCCGCCAGACGATCGGCAGGGCAATGACGATAATCAGCAGCAGGCCAATGAAGATCGACATGACGATGCCGGGCACGTTGAGCAGGCCAAGCCCGAAGGTCACCAGCCCCATGATGAAGGCCGCGAGCACGACCCCAACAATGCTGCCGGCGCCACCGAGGATACTGACGCCGCCGAGCACCACCATGGTGATGACTTCCAGCTCGTAGCCCTGCGCGATCGATGGCCGCGTCGAACCGAGCCGCGAGGTGATCAGCACCGAGGCGATGCCCGACATCAGCCCGGTCAGGCAAAACAGGAGGAACTTGGTGCGGCCGACGCGCACGCCGGAAAACTGCGCAGCTATCGGATTGTTGCCGATGGCGAAGACGCGTCGGCCAAAACTCGTACGGTGCAGCAGGAACCAGTAGACGACGGCCGCGATCAGGAAGAGCACCAGTTCGAACGACACCACCCACCAGACATAGCCCTGGCCGAAGAAGGCGAAGCTTGCGGGATAACCCTTGTAGGCCTGGTCGCCGAGGATGATGAAGGCGATGCCGCGAAACAGGCTCATCGTGCCGATGGTGACGACGATCGAGGGCAGACCGAGCCTTGTCACCAGCAGACCGTTGAAGGCGCCGCAGCCGAGCCCGACGACGATGCCGATCGCTACCAGCACCGGCATGCCGGCGCCGGCCTGCACCGCCATGCCCATCATCGTCGACGCCAGCGCAATGATGGCGGCCACCGACAGATCGATCTCGCCCGAGATGATCAGCAGCGCCATGGCGAAGGCGATCAGGCCTTTCTCGGTGAAATTGAAGGTCAGATCGGACAGCGAATACGGGTCGAGGAAATAGGGCGAGGCGAAGCTGTTGATGGCGAAGATGGCGACGGCCACCACGACCAGCAGCGCTTCCCAGGAAAAGATCGCCGAACGAAGCGGCTTGTCGAGCCGGTCGGGAATGTGGCGCGGAGCAGGGATGTCGGTCACGCCTCCACCTTTCTGAGGATGATGCGGCCTTGCTGGCGTTCGCCGCGCGCGTTGAGCACGACGGCCAGGATGATGGCGCTGCCAGAAATCGCCATCTGCCAGAAGGGCGAGATGTTGATGACCGGCAGCGCGTTGGAGATGATGCCCAGGAACAGTGCGCCGAGCACCGCGCCGCCGACCGAGCCGATGCCGCCGGCGATCGAGATGCCGCCGATGACGCAGGCGGCGATGATGTTGAGCTCATAGCCATTGGCGACCTCGACCGACGCGATCACATAGCGCGAGATCCAGAGATAGCCTGACAGGCCGCCGATCATGCCGGAGATGCAGAAGACGATGAACTTGGTGCGGCCGACATCGATGCCGGCATAGACGGAAGCCGTCGGGTTTACGCCGATGGCATAGATCGAGCGGCCGAGCGCGGTGCGCGTCATCAGGACGAAGAACAGCGCAATGACCAGGATGGCGATCCACGACAGCACCGGAATGCCGAGGAAGGCGGCGCGCTGAAAGCCGATGAAGTCCGGGCTCATTTTGTCGGCATTGACCCAGGCGCCACCGGACAGGACGAAGGTCGCGCCACGATAGATGGTCAGCGTGCCCAATGTCACCACGATCGAGGGAATGTTCAGCCGCCAGACCAGCAGGCCGTTGATGGCGCCGAGCACCAGACCGACGGCCAGCGCAATGACGATCAGCAGCGGGATCGGGATCGCCGGATGTGCTGCGTTCAGCATCGCCACCACCATGCCGGTGAAGCAGAGATTGGACGCCATCGACAGATCGATCGACCGGGTCAGGATGACCACCATCTGGCCGAGCGCCAGGATCATCAGGATCGAGGTGTCGTTGAACACCTGACGCAGATTGCCGGGGTCGGCAAAGGCCGGGAAGCGCGTCGAAATCAGCCCGATCAGCACGACGATGGCCGCCAACAGCCAGATTTCACGGTATTTCAGGAAAGCCTTCATGCCGCGATCCCCGCTGCCGTCCGAACCAGCGTCTCGGCGTCCAACCCCTTGTTGTCGTAGACCGCCGCGACGAGCCCCTCGCGCATGACCACGACGCGGTCGGACATGCCGAGGATTTCGGGCAGCTCGGAGGACACCATGATCACCGACAGGCCTTGCGCCACCAACTCGGCCATGAAGCCGTGCACGGCGGCCTTCGAGCCGATGTCGATGCCCTTGGTCGGCTCGTCCAGGATGATCACCTTGGGCGACGTCGCCAGCCATTTGGCGATGACGATCTTCTGCTGGTTGCCGCCCGACAGCGTGCCGACGTCCTGGCTGAGCGAGGAGGCCCTGAGGTCGAGCCGCTCGGTGTAGGAGCGGGCCAGATCGAACTCCTCCGACAGCCGCAGCAGGCCGGACTTCGATGTGCGCTTGAGTGAAGGCAGCGAGACGTTCTGGAAGATCGGCAGGCCGATCACCACGCCTTGCTTGCCGCGTTCTTCGGGCACGTAGACGATCCCGGCATCGATCGAATCCGCCGCCGATTTCGGCGCGAGCGTCTTGCCTTCCAGCGTGATCGTGCCGGCTGATGTGCGGGTGATGCCCGATATCGCCTGCATCACCTCGCTGCGGCCGGCGCCGACCAGGCCGTAGAAGCCGAGGATCTCGCCCTTGTGCAGTTCGAAGCCGATGTCGTTGAATTCGGTCGGATGCGACAGGCCGGAAACGGAGAGCACCGGCGCGCCTATCTCGGCCTTGCGCTGCGGGAAGATGTGATCGACCGCGCGGCCGACCATCAGGCGCACGATCTGGCTCTGGCCGGCATCCTTGATCAGGCCTTCGCCGACCATCTCGCCATCGCGGAACACCGTGTAGCGGTCGGCGATACGGTAGATCTCGTCGAACTTGTGGCTGATGAACAGGATTGCCTTGCCGTCGCTCTTGAGGAACTCGATCAGCAA
Source organism: Mesorhizobium sp. M7A.F.Ca.CA.004.04.2.1 (assembly GCF_004022825.1). NCBI lineage: Bacteria > Pseudomonadati > Pseudomonadota > Alphaproteobacteria > Hyphomicrobiales > Phyllobacteriaceae > Mesorhizobium > Mesorhizobium sp. M7A.F.Ca.CA.004.04.2.1. The sequence continues at coordinate 3,367 of NZ_RZPH01000118.1, read as the reverse complement.
AAAGAGCTCCTCGATCTCCTTCATCGAAAGTGCGGCGGTCGGCTCGTCCATGATGACGATCTGCGCGTCGATCGACATGGCGCGCGCAACGGCGACCAGATGCTTGTTGGCGATGCCGAGGTCCTTCAGGCGCGCATCGGCGTCGATGTGGCCGGCATGCATGGTGTCAAGCACTTCGCGCGCGTTCTTGCGCATCGTGCGCCAGTCGATGGTGCGCAATCGCGTGCGCGGCGCATGGCCGAGAAAGATGTTTTCTGCGACCGACAAATCGTCGAACAGCACGGTTTCCTGGTGGATGGCGGTGACGCCGTGCCCGAAGGCGGCATGCGCGCTCGGCAGGGTGACGGCCTGGCCGTCGATGCTGATCGTACCCCCGTCGGGCTGGTAGATGCCGGTCATGATCTTGACCAGCGTCGACTTGCCGGCGCCGTTTTCGCCGATCAGCGCCGTCACCTGCCCGGGGTAGAGCGACAGGCTGACATTGTGCAGCGCGCGCACGCCGGGAAAGCTCTTGGAGATGCCGGACAGCGTCAGGCGTGGAGCCGAGGCCGGAGGCCGCTCCTTCACCGCGCCGTGTTGGGCTGTCGTGTCCATAATCGTATCAAGCCCTGAAACAAGGTTCGTTTAAAGTCGCGGCGGGACGTGAGCCCCGCCGCGTCAGCTCGAGAGGACTCCAGATCAATAGATCTTGGAGAACTTTTCGATGTTCGACTTGTCGAACTGGAAGGGCGGAGCCATCGCAGCCGAGTTGGTGTCGTCGAGCGTGACCTTGCCGACGCGGCCGATCGACAGCGTGGCGCCGGGCTTCGCCTCTTCCTTCTTCACCGCCAGATCATGGGCGAGGTAGACGGCCGAGTAGCCGAGGTCGATCGGGTTCCACAGGGCAACCGCCTGACTGGAACCGTTGTCGATGAACTTCTTGAACTCGGACGGCAGCGCGAGGCCGGTGACATTGACCTTGCCGATCAGGTTCTCGTCGGTGACGACCTGGGCGGCGGCGACGACGCCGACGGTGGTCGGCGCGATGATCGCCTTGAGGTTCGGATAGGACTTCAACAGGCCCTTGGCTTCGTCGGTGCTCTTGGCCGAATCGTCATCGCCATAGACGGTGGCGACGAGTTTGATCTTGGGGAACTTCTCCGGCAGGATTTTCTTGGCCGCGTCGATCCAGGCGTTCTGGTTGGTGGCGGTCGAGGAGGCCGACAGGATGGCGACCTCGCCGCCTTCCGGCAGGTGGTCGGCGGCAAGCTTGATGATGGTCTCACCGATCAGGCCGGTATCGGACGGGTTGAGGTGAAGCTGGCGGCCTTCCTTGGCGACGCCCGAATCCCACGAGATGACGGTGATGCCGCGTTCCATGGCCTTCTTCAGCACCGGCACCAAGGCGTCGGCGTCATTGGCCGAAATGGCGATGGCGTTGACCTTCTGCGCGATCAGCGAATTGACCACTTCGATCTGCGCTTCGGCGGTCGCCTTGGTCGGGCCGGTGTAGATGATGTCGACATCGCCGAGTTCCTTGGCCGCCTCTTCGGCGCCCTTGTTGGCGGCATCGAAGAAGCCGTTGCCGAGCGATTTCACCACCAGTGCGATCTTGACGTTTTCGGCATAGGCGGCATTCACGAACATGGCGGCTGAGAATGCAGCCGTCACCATCAATTTCTTCAAGAAGCTCATCGAATTTCCTCCCTTGAGCGTTGCATTCCATCGTCGCTGCGAGCGCGAGTTGGCCTCAGGCCTGCAGTGAAGATTCTTCCTTGTTGGTCGCGGATGTGCGGGCGACGATCAGCGTCACCCCCGCGGTCTCCAGCATCTTGGCTTCGCGATCCTCGATGCCGTCATCGGTGATGACGGTGGCGATGCGCGACAGGCCGCACAGGATCAGGCTGGAGCGTTTGCGGAATTTCGAGGAATCGACCAGCACCACCAACTCGTCGGCTTGGTCGATCAGTTTCTGCTCCGCCTGGATCAAAAGCGGATCGCCCTCCATCAGGCCGAGCGGCCCCAGACCCTGCGCGCCCATGAACATGCGGCGCGCATAGAAATTGCGCGTCACGTCATTGTCGAAGGGCGACAGGATGATGTTCTGCTCGCGATAAATGGTGCCGCCCGACAGCATCACCGTGTTCTTGGAGTGCTTGAGCAGGTGCTCGGCGATCGGGAACGAATTGGTGAAGATCGGCATGCGGCGGCCGGTCAGGAAATGCACCATCTGAAAGGTGGTGGTGCCGCCATTGATGATGATCGGTTCGCCGTCCTTGCACAGTTCCACGGCTTCGCGTGCAATCGCCCGCTTCTGCGAGGCGTTGATCGTTTCGTTGACGGAAAAGGGCCGGCCGGCCAGCCCGATGAACTGCGGCGGCGAGATTGCCTCGGCGCCGCCGCGCACACGGCGCAGCCGCTTCTGGACGTGGAGGGCCGCGATATCGCGCCGGATCGTCGCCTCGGACGACTCCGTCAGGTCGACCATCTCCTGCACCGTCACCACAGGCTTTTCCTGGACAGCGGACAGAATGATCCTGTGGCGCTCTTTTTCGTGCATGGTTCCTCCCTGCCTGAGCATCTAGGCACCCAAAACGCGCAGTGTCAATCATTTCCGATCATATAATTTCATTGTGCAGTGCAATATGATCGATATTGATCGTTTGTGATTGACAAGCCGGCTGCTTCCGTGGAAATTCGGGGCCAAATGGCCGCGCCTTTTGCGTGCCTTCGGGAGGATTTCTTATGCTCGACAAGCGCACCGGCGCGCGCCTCGCCAATCTGTGGGACGAGGCCAAGGCTCACGCTATGAGCGGGCCGGAACTTCTGGTCTACCGCTCGAACACACTTGGTTCCGACAAGCGCGTCACCAACTATGGCGGCGGCAACACGTCGTCGAAGATCTGGGAGAGAGACCCGCTCACCGGCGAGGATGTCGAAGTGCTGTGGGTCAAGGGATCGGGCGGCGACAGCGCCTCGATCAAGCTGGACGGCTTTGCTACGCTCTACATGGACAAGCTGCGCGCGCTCAAAGGTCTCTATCGCGGCGTCGAGCACGAAGATGAAATGGTCGGCTTCCTGCCGCACTGCACCTTCAACCTCAATCCACGCGCGGCCTCTATCGACACGCCGTTGCACGCCTACGTGCCGAAGCCTTTTGTCGACCACATGCATCCCGATGCCATCATCGCCATTGCCGCCGCGAAGGATTCGAAGGCGCTGACCAAAGAAATCTTCGGCGACGCCATCGGCTGGTTGCCGTGGAAGCGTCCCGGGTTCGAGCTTGGCCTGTGGCTGGAGAAATTCTGCCTCGAACACCCCGATGCCAAGGGTGTCATCCTGGAAAGCCACGGCCTGTTCACCTGGGGCGACACCCCCAGGGAATGCT
>NZ_RZPH01001190.1:0-1663 GCF_004022825.1 Mesorhizobium sp. M7A.F.Ca.CA.004.04.2.1 | reverse complement strand
GTCCTGGCCTTGATCTCATCGGCCGTCTGCTGGCTTATCAGCCCGTTGCTGACGGCGAAGCCAGCAACCAGAGCGACAAGGGCTGCAATGATTGCAGCTTTCACCTTCTTCGACATCCATAGGCGCCTTGTTCATGACACCCAACCCACGGCGAAGGGTGCCGCAACCTTGGCGAAGGGTCAATCCTTTTGGCTGCAGTCTCTGCTCACGTGCAACGAAATCAACTGGTTACAAACGAAAAACGCCGCCCATTGGGCGGCGTTTCGGCATTGCAGCGGGAAACTCAGATTACTTGATCTTGGTTTCCTTGAATTCGACGTGCTTCTTGGCGACCGGGTCGTACTTGCGGAACGACAGCTTGTCGGTCTTGGTGCGGCTGTTCTTGCTGGTCACGTAGAAGAAACCGGTGTCGGCGGTCGACAGAAGCTTGATCTTGATGTTTGCGGCTTTGGCCATGATATCAGTCCGTTTGTTCGTGGGGTTTTGGCCGCTGGAGCACGGGGAAACACCCGGACGCGGGAAACTTGGCGCGACACATAAAGAACGCGCCCGGAAAGTCAAGCCCGGCAAGCCTGGTGCGACCCGCCTGAGCCTGCTGGTGAACGGAAATCATGCGGTTTCTGTCGCCGGTGACGCAACCTTCTTCCAGTCTCCGGTCGTGTTCCACCAGCGATTCGGATTGGCGCGGTCGTCCAGTCCCTTGGAACGGCTGGCGAGAATCGGTTGAATGCGGATCACCGGTTCCTGGTAGGAATGGGCCTGGAAAATCGCCTCGACGACGCGGGCGGCCAGCACCTGATCGTCCGGCAGTTCGAAGGAAACCTCGACCGTGCCGGGCCGCCGCCGCAATTCGGTTTCGGCACCGGCGGCCGCACCGTCAAGCGGCCTGTAGCGTTCGATGCCGTGCGCCGACTGATAGGCATTGCGGTCATATTTGCCCATGGCCAGCGGCGCAATCGCCACCACAGCATCCATGATGCGGTCGACGTCGGCGGCCGGAGCCTGGAAGGTCACGAGCAGAAGCAGTGTCATTCGTAGCGATGTGGTTTCAAAGCCGCTGTCGATCATGGAAGTGTCCTCAAGTGTTTTGGGACACTCTTTTAGCCCTGTGCTCCTGACACGGTTCTGTCAGCAGCCTGCCACCGTGCGCGCCAAATGCAGGGCTGGCGGCAGTTGCGCTACAGCAGGATCTTGCGAACCAACCTGACGGCGACCAAAGCGATATAGGCGGCGAAGAACAGGCCGAGCGACCAGCCGAAGCCGGACGGGCCGAACGCATCCATGCCGATGCCGATCGCCTGCGGGCCGAGCACCATGCCGACACCGTAGCACAGCACGAAGGCGGCGTTGGCCGACGCCAGTTCATGGCCGGAAAGCTGCGAGCCGAGATGGGCAAGGCCGATCGTGTACATGGCAGCGACGACGCCGCCCCAGACGAACAGAAGCGCGGCCATCAAATGCCAATTCTGGGCGAAGAAGGGCATGAAGACGGTGCCGATAAGACCGACCGTGGCGCAGGCAATCAGCAGGTAGCGGCGATCGCTGACGCGATCGCTGATCATGCCGATCGGGATCTGCAACAACACATTGCCGAGGCCGATCATGGTCAGCAGAAGGGCCGCATCGGCCTCGGAATAGCCGATGCGGCTGCCATAGATCGGGA
>NZ_RZPH01001189.1:0-1668 GCF_004022825.1 Mesorhizobium sp. M7A.F.Ca.CA.004.04.2.1 | reverse complement strand
TGCGGATCGCCCATGCGCAGCATCGTTGCTGCGGCCCCGACGACGCCGATGGCGGCGGCACCGCTCAAAAGAAAGTCGCGACGGTTCATGACCGGTTCCTCCTGATGTCCTTTTGCCAAACTATACCGCCGCGCGGAAATCAAAAGCCGGTGACGGTAGCCCCCTCGAACGAACACTCCGCGCCCTCCCACATCCGAATATGGGCGGCGCGGAGTGCGCGGGTCAATTGCGGATCACGGTAGCGGGATCGTGCAATCGACGGAGGGCCCTTGCTGCCAGTTCGCCGGCAGCAATCCCCTTGTTACATCTTCGGCAAAAGAACCTTGTCGATGACGTGGATGACGCCATTGGACTGTTCGACATCGGCGATCGTCACATTGGCGACATTGCCGCTCTCGTCGGTGACGGTGACCTTGCCGCCGTCGGCCTTGAGCGACAGCTCGCAGCCGCCGACCGTCTTGACCTTGTGGGCGCCGCCGTCAGCCTTGGCCATCGCGGCGACATCCGCCCCCATCGCCTTGGCGCCGATGACATGGCAGGTCAGGATCTTGGTGAGCTTGTCCTTGTTTTCAGGTTTGAGCAGCGTCTCGACCGTCCCGGCCGGAAGGGCCGCGAAGGCCTCGTTGGTCGGAGCGAACACGGTGAACGGACCGGCGCCCTGCAGTGTCTCGACAAGGCCGGCGGCCTTCACGGCGGCGACCAGCGTGGTGTGGTCCTTCGAGTTCACGGCGTTCTCGACGATGTTTTTGTTAGCATACATCGCGGCGCCGCCAACCATCGGGTTTTCGGCATAGGCAGCGGTGGCAAGGGCCGAAACGGCGATCGTACCGGCGAGCAAAAGGGTGGCGTATCTACGCATGATGTCAAACTCCTCGGGTTTTTCTCTTCCCATTTTTGGGGACGCGAGGAGATACGGAACAGAAGTGCGGGAGTTTCAGAAATATTCTTATTTTTTATTTTATCCGGGATGCCGAAGAGATTTTGCCACGCAACCGCTTGCCGGCTACCATGCTGTCTACGGGCGTGGAAGGTGGGAGATACACTTCAGGTACTCTATTTTGAGTCTGGCGACGCCAAGAGCCGGTCAGATGCTCTTCAGGTCGCCGGCGGCGACCACCGGTCCGGTCGGCTGTCCGGTCGGCGAACCGCCTGACGGCTCGAGGCTGACGGCAAGCACCGCGCCCTGGGCAAGCTTCTGCTGGGCCGCCGGCGAGACGACGATATGTGCCGTAGCACCGGTCGGAATGACGCCCATCGAGACCGGCGGGTTCTTGCCCTCGATCATCCACAGCTCGAAGTCCTTGCCGGAAGCACGCTCACCGGAGACATGCGACAGGCCGACTTCGTGATGCGCGGCGTCGTAGACGGCAAGATATCTGACGTCGCTGCCTTCGGCGGCCAGCGAAGCGACGAGGCGCGCCTGCGGCTCCTCGACCGGCGGGTTGAGGACTGGCACGGCAATGTAAATCGCCAGTGCCGCAACCGCAGCCGCGGCAAGGCCGCGCCAGAAAGCGAGGCTGGACCACAGGCCGCCGCGCGATTCGGCGGGCGTGGTCACGGCGGCAGCGTTCGCGAACAGCCGGCGGTCGACCGCGGTCTTCACCGAAACCGGCGGCTCGATTTCCGGGTAGGCGGCGGCCAGCGGTGAGAGACGGACCTCCCATCCCT
>NZ_RZPH01001188.1:0-1673 GCF_004022825.1 Mesorhizobium sp. M7A.F.Ca.CA.004.04.2.1 | reverse complement strand
TAGAGGCCGAGATGACGGCCGAGAGTGCCGCCGTCGGCCCGACCGACAGGTCGATGCCACCGGAGATGATGACCAGCGTCATGCCCAGCGCCAAACAGGCATTGATGCTCGACTGCTGCAGGATGTTGATCAGGTTGCGCTCGGCGAAGAAGCCGGGCACCAGCGTGCCGAATACTGCCAGGATCACGACAAGGCCGATCAGCGTGCCGGCGTCGCGCATGGAAACGCCGCGCAGGAATTCGGCGCGTGGTCGCACCAGAGTGGTATCCGACATATCCGTCACCTACTGCCTTGCCTGTTGCGCGGCCGGCGTTTGCGTTTGTGGGATGGCGTGCGCCGCGATCGCCTGTTCGCTGATATCGTCTCTGTGGAGTTCGGCCGCGATCGTGCCGTCGCGCATGACCAGCACGCGGTCGGCAAGCCGGATCACTTCGGGGAGTTCGGAGGAGACGACGATCACGGCATGGCCCTCGGCGGCGAGTTCCTCGATCAGATGATAGATCTCCGCCTTGGCGCCGACATCGATGCCGCGTGTCGGTTCGTCGAACAAGAGGATGCGCGTTCCCGCGGCCAGCCAGCGGCCGATGATCGCCTTCTGCTGGTTGCCGCCGCTGAACAGGCGGATCGGCCGGTCGAGCAGGAACGGGCGCAGATTGACGCGGCTCATCCTGTCGACCGCCACCTGTTTCAGCCTGGTGTGATCGATGACGCCGCGCGGCGCGAATACGTTCATCGAGGCCAGCGCCATGTTGCTGGTGATCGAGCGCAGCGGCACGATGCCTTCGCGCTTGCGCTCCTCCGGCACCAGGCCGATGCCGGCGGCAATCGCATCGCGCGGGCCGGCGAAGCGCGCCGCCTTGCCGTCGATTGCAATGGTGCCGGCCGTGGCGCGATCGGCGCCGGCCAGGAGCCGCAAAAGTTCAGTTCGGCCGGAACCGACCAGGCCGGCAATCCCCAGCACCTCGCCGCGATGCAGATCGAACGACACGTTGCGCACCTTCGTCGCCGAGGAGAGGCCACGCGCGCTCAGCATGACCTTGTTCGTGGCATGGGAATTATGGTGTTCCTGCGCCAGTTCGCGGCCGACCATCATCGCCACGACCGCTTTCTCCGACAGGTCTTTCAGATCGACGGAATCGACGACGACGCCATCGCGCATGATGGTGGCGCGCCGGCAGATGCCGAACACCTCATCCAGCTTGTGCGAGACATAGACGACGGCGACGCCATCGCGCGCCAAACCTGTAATGACTTGCGCGAGCCGTTCGAATTCGCTCGGCGTCAGGCTCGATGTCGGCTCGTCCATGGCGACGATGCGGGCGCGATCGAGCAATGCCCTGGCAATCTCGACAATCTGCCGCTGCGCCACCTTCAGGGTGCCGAGCGGGGCGGCTGGATCGATGGAAGGGTCGATGGCTGCAAGAGCCTCGGCGGCGCGGCGCTCCTGCTCTCTGCTGGCGACGAAGATGCCGCCGCGCGTCAGCGGATGGCCGAGGAACATGTTCTGGGCGACGCTGAGGCGCGGCACCTGCTGCAATTCCTGATGGATCATGGCGACGCCCGCAGCGCGCGCGGCAACCGGGTTGGCGAGTGTAACCGGCTTGCCGTCGATGAGGACGCTTCCCGCGGTCGGCCTGTAGACGCCAGACAGGACGCGCAGCAGCGTCGACTTG
>NZ_RZPH01001187.1:1004-1673 GCF_004022825.1 Mesorhizobium sp. M7A.F.Ca.CA.004.04.2.1 | reverse complement strand
ATAAACATTTGATTCTTATATATAAAAGGGCCGCCTCTCAGGGCGGCCTTTTTCATTGATTGGGTGCCGCGGCGTTTTTCACGGGACGGGCGGCTGGACGGATCGGCCGGCTTTGCGCATGGTCGGCGGAAAGCCTGGAACCGGACCATGGAAGTCGCCGTCTTCATTCTAGTCGTGCTCGTCTTCGTGGCGCTTTCCGGCGCTCTGGTTCGCCTGGTACGGGTGCCGTTGCCGGTGCTGCAGATTGCGATCGGTGCCGCGCTTGCGTGGCCGGTGCGCGGCATCCATGTCGAGATCAATCCGGAACTGTTTCTGCTGGTGTTCATTCCGCCGCTGCTGTTCGGCGATGCCTATGGCGCACCGAAGCGTGAACTGATGGCGCTGCGCGGACCGATCCTGGATCTGGCCATAGGGCTGGTCTTCTTCACCATCGTCGGTTTCGGCTACGCCTTGCATTGGCTGGTGCCGAGCATCCCTCTGGTGGTCGCTTTTGCGCTTGCCGCGGTGCTGTCGCCGACCGACGCGGTGGCGGTGTCCTCGATCGTCGACAGAAATGTCGTCCCGGCGCGGCTGATGCACATTCTGGAAGGCGAGTCGCTGCTCAACGATGCGTCGGGGCTGGTCATGTTCCGCTTTGCCGTCGCGGCGGTGCTGACCGGCAGCTTTTCC
>NZ_RZPH01001187.1:0-994 GCF_004022825.1 Mesorhizobium sp. M7A.F.Ca.CA.004.04.2.1 | reverse complement strand
GTTTTCTCTATGCCGTGGCGATGGGCATCCTGATCGGCGTGGCGGCGCTGTTCGTTGCCGCCAAGCTGCTGCAACTGCTCAACCGGATCGGCGGCGTGCCGGCCGAGGCGCAGGTGCTGGTGATGGTCCTGCTGCCCTTCATAGCCTATCTCGGCGCCGAGCATGTCGGAGCTTCCGGCATCCTGGCGGCTGTTACCGCCGGCCTGCTCACCGGCGGCTCCGGCGTGTTTCGCTTCCTCGGCGTCTCGGCGCGCATGCAGACGATTTCGCTGTGGACGACGCTTTCCTTCGTTTTCAACGGTGCTCTCTTCATCGTGCTTGGGCTCCAACTTCCCGACATCATCCGCCATGTGCCGCCGGAGCTCATGAGCCTGCACCCGATCGTCCAGCCGATCGCGACCGTCATCGCGCTGACGCTGTGCCTGATCGCGTTGCGCTTCCTGTGGATCTGGGTGGGCGATATCGCCGCCGGCATCGCTGCGCGTCTGGGCAAGCGCAAAGTGGAGCCGTTCGGGCTGCGCGTGCGGCTCGCCGGTTCGGTGGCCGGTGTGCGCGGCGCCATTACGCTGGCCGGCATCCTGTCACTGCCGCTCGCCATGCCGGACGGCTCGCCGTTTCCGGCGCGCGACCTGGTCATTTTCCTGGCCGCCGGCGTCATTATCTGCTCGCTGGTCATCGCCAGCCTCGCTCTGCCGACGATCGCCAGGGGGCTGGTCGAGCCCGGTGAGGATGCCGGCGCCGCCGAGGAGCGCCTGGCGCGCGTGGGCGCCGCCAAGGCGGCGATCGCGCGCATCGAGAGCATTGCCGGAGCCGCTGATGATGAGGGGGGCGAGGTGCCCGGCGCCAGGCTTGCCGCTGCTGATAACATTGTCGCCGGCTACCGGCGCCGCATCGCCGCCTCGGACGAAGCCGATGAGGCCCGCGCTGAGGCGCGCGAAGCCGGAAGGCTGGAACTCGAATTGAGATCTGCCGGCATCGAAGCCGAGCGCGAGGC
>NZ_RZPH01001186.1:0-1675 GCF_004022825.1 Mesorhizobium sp. M7A.F.Ca.CA.004.04.2.1 | reverse complement strand
GCCCTGCTCCAACCCGTGCCGGTTCAGCGTGTAGCCAACTGCCTGACGCCAGTCATACGGCTCGTTGTCGCCGATCCTCAACCCGGCCTCGGCGCCCCGCGCGCCAAGCGTTTTCAACACCGAGGTGACGAAGGGGGACTGCTCCCGCCACAGGACGCCGATGTCGACATTGCGCCTGACGCCGCCCATCACCGGGGTGAAGGAATGCACCGAGATCAGCGCCTGCCGGCCAGCCGCGGCGTCGATAACAGCCTGTTCGACCGGCGCCCAGGCGATCATCTTGCGCAGCCTGACATCGACTGCATCGGGCGCGAGATTGCCAGGCACCGGAATGCCGCCGAGATCCGGGCGCATGAAGTCCCATTCGCCGGCAGGCCGGTTGTAGTCGAGGAACAGCCGCGAATAATGCGCGACCACGGCCGGCGCCCGCAATGTCTGCGACAGCCGGCGCGTCAAGGCATCGATGCCGATGTCGACGGCGAAATGCGTGCCGAGATAGGGTGCTGCGAGGCCAAGGTCATGCCATGGCGCGGGCACCAGATTGCCCGCATGTTCGGCGATCAGCAGATAGGGGCTCGCCGCCTCGATCCGCAGCCGCTCGACACTGGCGGCGGCCAGCGCGGCGACTGCTCTCTCATCAAGCTCTGCAAGGCTCGCGGCGCTCACCGGGCCGTCCTCCGGATCAGCCGATGACGGAGCGGACATGATAGGCCTTGGCCGCTGTCGCCTCCGCCAGGCCGGCGCGGCCATTGGTGCGGCCGAGGCCGGAATTCTTGATGCCGCCCCAGGGTAGATGCAGGTCGGCGTGGTCGCAGCGATTGAGATAGACGGTACCGGCCTCGACCTCGTCGAGCAGCGCCACGCCGCGCTCGATATCTGTGGTCCAGATCGAGGCGCTGAGGCCGAAATCGCTGTCGTTCATCAGGCCGATCGCCTCGTCATCGCTGCCGACGGACTGGATGCAGGCCACCGGCCCGAACAGTTCGTCGCGCATGATCCGCATGCTGTGATCGACACCCACCAGCACTTCCGGCGCGACATAGGCGGCGCCAAGACCAGAGGCCTTGAGCGTTCCGTCTCGCGGCATCAGGCGCCGGGCTCCTGCCCGGACCGCCTGTTCGGCGAGATCGCGGATCGTGTCGGCGGCACTCGCCCGCACCACCGGGCCGACCATCGGCTTTTCGCCGATGGGATGGCCGATGGTCCATTTCGCCGTTTCGGCAACCAGCGCTTCGACGAAGCGGTCATGGATCGCCTGGTCGACATAGATGCGCTCGACCGAACAGCAGGACTGGCCGGCATTGGAATAGGTGCCCTCGGCGATCTGCGGGATCGTGGCTTCGAGATCGGCATCGGCGCGGATATAGGTCGGATCCTTGCCGCCGAGTTCGAGATGCACCTGTGTGAAGGTGCCGGCGGCGGCGGCATGGACGCTCCGGCCGCCATTGACCGAACCGATGAAATTCACCGCGTTGAAGGCGCCGGACGCAATCAGCTTCTCGGCATCGGCATGGTCGAGATGCAAGCTCTGGAAGACGCCCTCGGGGCCGCCGGCGGCACGGAAGGCCTCTTCCGCCAGTTCGGCAATCAGCGGCGTCTGCGGCGAATGCTTGAAGATCACCACATTGCCGGCCGCGAGCGGCGACGTCACGAGATAGCCGAGCATGGCGGTGGG
>NZ_RZPH01001185.1:0-1680 GCF_004022825.1 Mesorhizobium sp. M7A.F.Ca.CA.004.04.2.1 | reverse complement strand
GACCAACGTCATGGTGCTCGACGGTGTGCGCACGCCGATACATGGTTTCGTGCTCGGCATCCTGATCGTCGGTGCCGTTGGCATGGATGCGGCGCTGCGCAAGCGGGGCGTGTCGTGATGCGTTTTCTTTCGCTTGTCTCGCAGTATCGCGTCGTCGTCATTCTCGGCCTGACGCTTGTCATTTCCGCGCTGGTGGTCCCCGGCTACCTCTCGGCATCGACCCTCGGCCTCGGCCTCGACCGGGCGGCGACAATCGGCCTGATCGCGATCGGCCTGACGGTGCTTTTGATATCGGGCCAGATCGACCTCTCCGGTGGCGCGGTGTTTGCCCTGGCCGGCATCGTATCGGTCATCCTGCAGCGAGAGATCGGCATTCTCCCTGCGGCGATCGTCGGCATCCTGGTCGGTACCTTGGCAGGCGCCGTCAACGGCATGCTGGTCGTCGGCCTGAAGGTGAATTCGCTCGTGCTGACGCTCGCGACGATGTTGATTTTCCGCTCGCTCTCCCACTGGATCACCAACAGCCAGCCGGTGACCGGAACCGACATCATGCTCTCCCTGGCGCTGGCCAAGATCTATCTCGATGTCTTCACCCTCCGCAGCGCGCTGTTCATCGCCCTGATCGTGCTGCTGCATTTCTGGCTGACGCGCACCATACCCGGGCGCAACGTCTTTGCGGTGGGGTCCAACCCGGCGGCTGCCAAGGAAAGCGGTATCGCCTCGGACCGTATCGTCTTTCTCGGCTTTGTCTTTGCCGGCACGCTTGCCGGCCTGGCGGGGGTTCTCCAGAGCCTCGTCACCAACACCGGCTCGCCTGTCTTCGGCTCGGAACTGACGGTCGCCGTCATTGCCGCGGTCGTTGTCGGCGGGACTCGTCTCGAAGGCGGCAGGGGATCCGCGCTCGGCACGCTCGGCGGCGTGCTGACAATCGGCTCGCTGACCATCGCGATGGAGTTCCAGTCCGTTCCCGCATACGTCCAGCAGGTCGTGTCCGGGCTTATCCTGATCCTGCTCGTCGTGCTCGATCGGGCCGTTACCACCAAGGGGAGGGCTCCGGGCACGCGCCCGGCGCTCGTTCGCGACAATCCAATCACTCAAGGAGGAACCACATGATCGGGAGGAAACACATGATTGGCAAGAAAAGCATGCTTCACGTCGCCGCCGTGGCGGCTGTGCTGGCATCGACGGGCTGGGCCAGTGCCAAGACGGTTTGCTACGTGACGGCAGCGGATTCGCATGCCTACGCGACGCCGGCCAACAAGGCGCTTCAGGCGCGCGCCGCGGAACTCGGCATCGAGATCCTGAGCCTCAGCCAGGATTTTGATGTCCAGAAAGGCACCGAGCAGCTCAACACCTGCGTTGCGCGCAAGGTCGACGGCATCATCCTGTGGCCGCTCGACCCGCAGGCATACATACCGGGGCTGGCGCGCGCGCAGCAGGCGAACATTCCGGCGATCCTCATCAATTCGCCGATGAGCGACGATGCCAAGCCGTTCATCAAGTCGTTCACCGGGCCTGACGTCTACGAGGAAGGCAAGCTGGCGGCGGACTCGCTGAGCAAGGCGCTCGGCGGCAAGGGCTCCGTCGTCATCATCGCCGGCCAGGCCGGCAACGGCACCACGATCGGACGCGTCAGCGGCTTCACCGACCGTCTCAAGGAAACCAATGCAGACATCAAGG
>NZ_RZPH01001184.1:0-1682 GCF_004022825.1 Mesorhizobium sp. M7A.F.Ca.CA.004.04.2.1 | reverse complement strand
ACACCAGCGAAGACGGCCGCATCCGGGGCAATCTGTCGGGCACGGCCGCGGGTGGGCATGTCGGTGTCGGCGCCGGCATCAGCTTCACCTTGAACTGAGGCAGGAATGAAAGGACTTGTTGCCCTGACCTGCCTGGCACTCTGCGGCGGCCTCGTGCCGGCCGCCGGGCAGGTTGCGTCGACCTACAGGATCAAACCTTCGGACGTGGTGGTGCCGCCCGAGGTGAAGCTCGGCGACTATCAGCGCACCATCCGCCCATTCGATAACTGGACACTGATCTGCGACGAGAACCTCAAGGCCCGCAAGAAGGTCTGCAACGTCTCGCAGATCATCGAGGACGCATCAGGCAAGATGGCCTTCAGCTGGTCGCTTGCCGCCACACAGGACGGCAAGCCTTACATGATCCTGCGCACCGCTGCGAATGCCAGGAGCGATGGACTGGTGTCGCTGAAGTTCGATGGACAGAAGCAGCCGATCGACGTGCACCTGAACGGCTGCAACGAAATGGTCTGTGTCGGCATGTTGCCGGTCGGCCCCGTCATGCGCCGACAGATCTCGCAGAATGCGACACCGGCGATCTCCTATTCGACAGTCGACGGCCAGACGATCACCGTGACTGCAACGCTCAAGGGGCTGTCAGAGGCCCTTTCACCACTCAAATAATCGGGGCATCACCATGAGCCAGCAGGACCAGTTCACGTCCGCGAAACGCACTCCGGCCGTCGAGGCGGATCGGCAGAGGCGGGCCGAGCCCCCAAGGCGGCGCTGGCCACGCGTGGCCGGATATTCATTGCTGGGATTGGTCGTGGCGGGACTTGGCTTCGCCGCCGGGAACTATGCCGCGATCGCCAATCTGGTCGGCGGCGCGACGGCCGCACCTGCAGAAACTGCGGCGGCCCCCGTGCTTCCGGACACGCCCTTCCTCGAGCATGTCAAGCAGGCCGGTGTGCAAGCCTGCTCGACCGTCTATCCGGCGCTCGGACAGATTCTGACGAACGGCACGAAATACAGCGTCAAATCCCTGTGGAACGATCAGGCGGCCGACAAGCACGCCATTCAGGCCTTTGTCGGCATGGACTATGCATCGGAACGCTATAGCGGACCGGCCGCCGGCATCGTCTTCGCATCGCCCACCGCCACGGGTTGCGAAGGGGCGATGGTGCGGGTGGCGCCATTCGCCAGCCCTTGCGCCGACATCGCATCCATCCTGCCGCAGGGCAGCAAGATTACCGACCATCTCGGGCAGGTCGAGGTCTACGAACTCGGCGGCAATGCCGGTGAAGCGCTTCTCCTGCCGACGGGCAAAAGCTGTGTGGTGATCTCCCTCGCTTCGGCGGCGAAGTAGGACGCGAAGCGATTGAGGTTAAGGAAAGGATGCCGACCATGAGCATGAGATTGCAGGCTTTGGCAGTTTTGGGCTTGACCTTGTTGTGGAGTGGACAAGTCGTCTCAGCCGACCTTGTGGCCCCCTCGGAGCCGCAACAGGAGGAAAAAGGCATATGGGCGGCCATCGCCTATTCGCAGGCCGATAGCAAATACGGCTTCTTCTGGGGCGCCGACAAGCGGCAGGAAGCGAAGGACATCGCACAGAAATATTGCGAGAACGCGGGCGGAAAAGCCTGCAACGTCGTCACCGTCTTCCGCAACCATCGCCATTGGAATGATGACGACGAGACCGGCTT
>NZ_RZPH01001183.1:0-1685 GCF_004022825.1 Mesorhizobium sp. M7A.F.Ca.CA.004.04.2.1 | reverse complement strand
GGCGAGCTTGCGCTCGGGCCGGTTGTTGGCGAGGATTTCAATGTGAGCGGGGTCGGCGTCGCGGGTCAGTCCGGCAAGGCCAGACACCATCGCGCCGGCAGTGCCGCCGCTGGTTTCCTCAAGCAACGGGATGGCAGCCATCACGCGGCTCCTTTCGGGGCTAAGAAGATGAGCATGGCGATGCCGAGCTTGCGCCACACCGTGAAGGAGAGCGCGCCGGCTTCGAAGATCATGGCAAAGGCGGTGGCCATTGCCGCGCCCCACAGGCCGAACATCGGGATGAGCACCACATTGAGGGCGATGTTGAAGGCCAGCGTCATGGCATAGACGGCAGCACAGATGTTCTGGTTGCCGCTCATCGTCAGCAGGCTTTCGCAGGGGCCGACGGCGGCCCGCGCCACGACGCCGAAGACAAGCAGGAACAGCAACGGATAGCCTGATGTGAATTCAGGGCCGAACAGCACCAGCATCGGCTCGCCGAGCGCCAGCACCAGCAGTGCCATCAAGAGCGATGGCCAGAACGTCCACGACACCGTCTCGCGGGCGAAGGCGGCAAGCCTTTGCGGGTCGCCATGGGTGAACTGCGCATAGCGCTGGGCAACGCCGGCCTTGACGGCGAAGTAGACGAAATGCACCAGCGCCAGCGTCTTCACGGTGGCGAAATAAACGGCGACGTCGTTGGGATCCATATAGGCGCCGACCATCAGCACATCGGCATTGGTGAGCAGGAAGAAGAAGCTCTCGACCAGGAAGATCGGCAGCGAGACGACGAACCATTGCGCGAAATGGACCTTTATCGGCCCCGCCGGGATCTGCCGTTCCATGCGCTGGGTGACACCGACGAGTTGTCCCAGCGTGGTGGCGTAGGTGGCGGCGATCGAGGCGAAGATGGCGGTCCTGGCATCGGGTGCGTAGCCCACGAACAGCATCAGCGCCATGAACAGCAGGATCAGCACGGGCCGCACCAGATAGGTCGGCGACAGGGCAAACAGCGCCCAGCTGTTGGCGCGTGCCAGGCCCGACAAAAGGTCGGACATGGCGATCATCGGCAGGCAGATGACGCCGAGGATGAACGGGATCACATAGTAGTTCTCGATCCAGGGTGCCGCCAGCCAGACGCCGAGCGCGCCGAGCCCGGCAATCAGCGTGGAGGCGATCAGCACGAACAGACGGCTGGCTAGCACGATGCCGCGCAGTTCGTCCATCAAGCCGCGCTCGCGATATTCGGGAATGTAGCGGATGACCGAGGTGTGGAAGCCCAGGCAGGCGAGATTGCCGACGATGACCATCGTCACCCAGACGAGGACGAAGATGCCATATTCGAACGAGCCCATCCAGCGTGCCATCAGCACCTGGCTGACGAAGGCGATGACGGCGCTAACGATGCGGACCGAGAAGGCGATGACCGACATGCGGCTCGCCTCGCCGCGCTCGTCGGCGGTGAACAGCACGGCATCGATGCGGCCAAGCAACGGCCCCATGCGCAGCGCCCAACGCTGCGGCAAGAACCGCCCGGCAGTCGTGGCCGCGGAAAAGCGCACCCCGATTTCTCTCCGTTTTCCGCTTCTTTTTCAGGCGTTAGTGTAGCGGAGACACATTAAGAAAACGTGGGTGGGGAGCCCCCTTCGCCCCGTCACTATACGGGGAGAAGGTGCCGGCAGGCGGATGAGGGGCGGCGCTGGCGG
>NZ_RZPH01001182.1:0-1692 GCF_004022825.1 Mesorhizobium sp. M7A.F.Ca.CA.004.04.2.1 | reverse complement strand
GCACCTTGGCATCGGCGACGACGATCTCGGAGGTGATGGTCGAACCGGCGGCCCCTTGCGCATTCTTGGCCACTTCCTGAATTTCGCCGGCATCGCGCGTCAGCACCACGTCAACGCGGTCACCGGGCGTGACGAAGCCGCCGACGCCGGCTATCTCGTCGGTGCGGATGGTGACCGCCCGCATTCCGGGCGTCATCATGTTGGAAAGCGTCGCGCGGCCATTTGGCCCAGACAGCTTGGTCAGCAGCACCGGTTCGTTGACCTCGATAGGCGACAGCACCACGCGAGTGCCGTCGGCGAGCAAGGCATTGATGGTGGTGAAGGCGCCCTGCGGCACGGCCTCTTGCGACCACGGGATTTCGCTGAGCTGCGCGCGGTCGAGCGCCATGCCGTAGCGCAATGGGGCATTCGCCACCACGATGGTCTTGAACTCGACCTTCGGCACAACAAGTGCCGGGATCGACGACGTCTTCTCTTCGGAATCGGCCTCGGCCTGGCTTTTGACCCAGAAATCCGCGGCAAAGATCGAGATCGCCCCGAAAACGGCGGCGATGCCGATCATCGATATGGCCTTGCCCCTCACGCCTAAACCCCTGATATCAGCAGTTTCTTGTTTTGTTGGGCTCACGCTAGGCCGCATTGTTAAAGAATCAGGAATCTTGCGCGGCGGCATCGGACCTATTTCCGCCAGCTTGGTTATCGAATGGTTTTGGGTTAAGAGGGATCAGATCCCCGAACGGAACAGGAACCTCGGTCGCTTGGCGCTGAAAAGCGTGGCAGTATCGCGAGGTGATTCGCAGCACCGGACCCTATGGCAGGCATGGACGACAACAACGATCTCTTCGGCAATATGGACAAGCAGCCGCAGCCGGTTCGCACACCGGCGCGCCCGGCGGATCCGCTGGTGCAGGCCACCAAGCGTCCTGCCTCAATCAAGGATGGCAGCGAGGGCTATAGCGCTGCCGACATCGAGGTGCTGGAAGGGCTGGAGCCGGTGCGCCGCCGGCCAGGCATGTATATCGGCGGCACCGACGACAAGGCGATGCACCATCTGTTCGCCGAGGTCATCGACAATTCGATGGACGAGGCGGTAGCCGGCCATGCCACCTTCATCGATGTCGAGCTCTCGGCCGACGGCTATCTCGCCGTGACCGACAATGGCCGCGGCATCCCGATCGATCCGCACCCGAAGTTCAAGAAGCCGGCGCTCGAAGTGATCATGACGACGCTGCATTCGGGCGGCAAGTTCGACTCCAAGGTTTACGAGACATCAGGTGGCCTGCATGGCGTCGGCGTGTCCGTGGTCAACGCGCTGTCGGACCATCTCGAGGTCGAGGTCGCGCGGGGACGGCAACTGTATCGACAAAAATTCTCGCGCGGCGTTCCCGTGACCGGCCTGGAGCAACTGGGCGAAATCCACAACCGGCGCGGCACAAAGATCCGATTCCACCCCGACGAGCAGATTTTCGGCAAGGGCGCTGCGTTCGAACCGGCGCGGCTCTACCGCATGACGCGCTCGAAAGCCTATTTGTTCGGTGGTGTCGAGATCCGCTGGACCTGCGATCCGTCGCTGATCAAGGAAAAAGATCAGACACCGGCCAAGGCTGAATTCCATTTTCCCGGCGGCCTGAAGGATTATCTCAAGGCATCGCTCGGCGACGACTTCCAGGTGACTCGCGAAATCTTCGCCGG
>NZ_RZPH01001181.1:0-1706 GCF_004022825.1 Mesorhizobium sp. M7A.F.Ca.CA.004.04.2.1 | reverse complement strand
GTCGTAGCGAACCGTGCGGCGCGTGCCGTCATTGCGGCGCGGGCCGGCCTCGATGGTGATGGCCTGCGCCGGGCAGATCGCCTCGCACAATTTGCAGGCGATGCAGCGTTCCTCGCCATTGGGATAGCGGCGCAGCGCATGCTCGCCGCGGAAGCGCGGACTGGTCGGCCCCTTCTCGTGCGGATAATTGATCGTCTCCTTCGGCGCGAAGAACTGGCGCATCGACAGGAAGAAGGCGCTGACGAAATCCTGCAGCAGCAGCGATTTGGCGGCTTGGGAAAGAGCGGACATCACGCAAACCCCGTGATCTTGAGGAAGGCCGCGGTGGCGACCACCATGAACAACGAGATCGGCAGGAACACTTTCCAGCCAAGCCGCATCAACTGGTCGTAGCGGTAGCGCGGCACGAAGGCCTTCACCATGGAGATGCCGAAGAACACGAAGCAGACTTTCAGCACGAACCAGATGACGCCCGGCACCCAGGTGAACGGCGCGAAGTCGAACGGAGGCAGCCAGCCGCCGAGGAACAGGATGGTGGCCAGCGCGCACATCAGCACGATGGCGACATACTCGCCGAGGAAGAACAGCAGGAACGGCGTCGACGAATATTCGACCATGTGGCCGGCGACCAGTTCCGATTCGGCTTCCACCAGATCGAAAGGCGGCCGGTTCGTCTCGGCCAGCGCCGAGATGAAGAAGATGATGAACATCGGGAACAGCGCCAGCCAGTTCCAGTCGAGGAAGGTGTTGGGCAGGCCAAGCCGCGTACCAATTCCATCATGCTGCGACAGCACGATATCGGTGAGGTTGAGCGAGCCGGCGGTGAGCAGAACGGTGACGATGACGAAGCCGATCGAGACCTCGTAGGACACCATCTGAGCGGCCGAACGCAGCGCGCCGAGGAACGGATATTTCGAGTTGGAGGCCCAGCCGCCCATGATCACGCCATAGACCTCAAGCGAGGAGATGGCGAAGACATAGAGGATGCCGACATTGACGTTGGCGATCGCCCAGCCCTGATTGACCGGAATGACCGCCCAGGCCGAGATCGCCAGCACGGCCGAGACCAGCGGCGCCAGCAGGAACACGCCCTTGTTGGCGCCGGACGGGATGACCGGCTCCTTGAAGACGAATTTCAGCAGATCGGCGAAAGCTTGCAGCGTGCCCCAGGGGCCGACGACGTTCGGGCCACGGCGCAGTTGCACCGCCGCCCAGATCTTGCGGTCGGCGTAGAGGATGTAGGCAACGAAAATCAGCAGGATAACGATCAGCACGACCGATTTCAGCAGAATGATCAGCGCCGGCAGCACGTAGAAGGAGAAGAAAGTGTCCATGCTTATTCCGCCGCCTGCTTGAAGCCGCTCTTGGCCAGTGCCGAGCATTCCGCCATCACGGCCGATGCCCGCGCGATCGGGTTGGTCAGGTAGAAATCCGTCACCGGCGAGGTGAAGGTGCCCTTGTTCAGCCGCCCGCCGAGCTTCGCCACCCCGGTGATGTCCTCGGCATTGCCCGCCGCGACCTGGTCGATACGGGCCAGATGCGGGTATTCGCCATAGAGCTTGGCGCGCAGCTGCGGCAGCGAATCGAACGGCAGTTTCTTGCCCAGCACATCCGACAGCGCCCGCAGGATCGCCCAGTCCTCGCGCGCCTCGCCCGGCGCGAAGCCGGCGCGGTTGGTCTGCTGCACGCGGCCTTCGGTGTTGACG
>NZ_RZPH01000117.1:0-9570 GCF_004022825.1 Mesorhizobium sp. M7A.F.Ca.CA.004.04.2.1 | reverse complement strand
CTGCTGCTGGTTGCGCGGGTGAGGGGGCAAGGCCGGCAAGGATCAGCCGCTCCGGGCCTTGCCCCCTCACCCGCGCAACCAGCAGCAGGACGACACCGGCAGCCAATATGCCGCCGGTGAAGGCCGCGACCGGCAATGTCCAGATGCCGAAACTGTCTCCGAAGACGGTGATGACGGAAACCGCACCCGCGGCGGCGCCCGACGACAGGCCGAACAGGAACGGGTCGGCAAGGTCGTTGCGGGTCACCGTCTGCAGCAGCGCACCGACGACGCCGAGACCGGCCCCGACGCAGATGGCCAGGATCGTGCGCGGCAGCCGCAGGTCGACGACGATCTTGCCTACCGGCCCGGACACGTCGTGCCCGCTGAAGCCAATCGCACGGCCAAGCGAGGCAACGACGTCGGCCAACGGAATCAACGTCGAGCCATAGGCGATCGACAGCAGAGCGAGAGCGGCGATCGCCGCCGCTCCCACCAGCATGGCCAGTGCGAATGCCGGATGGCGCAAACCTGGAAATGCGTCGTGTCTGTCAGGACGCGTGCGACGCACTTCCAGGATCTTTTGCTCATGCATGTCGTTGCCCCAAAACCGCTGCGCACTTTTGGGCGACAGGCATCAAAACGCTTCCGGATGCATGGCCTTGGCGATTTTGTCGATCGCTTCGATATTGGCGGGTCCGGGTGTCAGTTCGGCATAGCGCAGGGCGACGAAGCGCTCGTTCTTGACCGCGTCCGTTTCTTTCATCGCCGGGTGGGACTTCAGGAAATCAAGCAGTTTCCTGTAGCCGCCGCCGTCCTGGTAATCGAGCAGGATGAGGAATTGCGGATTGCGCGACGCCACCGTTTCCCAGTCCGTGTTGCCCCAGCTGGTCTCCATGTCGCCCATGATGTTGTCGCCGCCGGCGGCTGATATCATGGCGCTGGGGATGGCGAACTTGCCTGCTGTGAACGGTTTGTCCTCGCCGGAATCATAGAGAAACACTCGCGTACCCTTGCCGTTGCCGACCTTGGCGGTGATGTCGGCGAGCTGCTTCTTCCAGCCGGAGACAAGCTTCTCCGCCTCGGCCTCCTTGCCGAAAATCTTGCCCAGCTTTTCGACGTCGCCATAGAGCAGGTCCATCGAGGCGGCTGGGCGGCTCTTGTCGAGATGGACGCAGCTTTCCGTCAGCACCAGCGTCTTGATGCCGTGCGGAGCAAGCGTATCGGGTGTCACCTCGCCGCCCGGCTTCATGCCGTAATACCAGCCGGCGAAGAAGAAATCCGGCTCGACCGCGACGAGGTTTTCGAGCGTCGGATATTTCGGCGCCAGTTCCGGGATCGAACCCTGCTCGGCCTTGAATTCGGGACCCACCTTGTACCATCCGGTGATGCCGGTCAGGCCGACGATCGACGGCTGCAGTTTCAGCGCGAAAGCCATCTCGGCCATGTTGAGATCCTGGATGACGGCGCGCTTCGGCGGCGCATCGAAGGTCAGCGGCTTGCCGCAGCTGTCGACCGTGACCGGGAAGGCCAGGGCTGTCGAGGCCAGCAGCGAGAAGACAAGCGAAAAGGCCAGGCGTTTCACGGGTTTGCTCCTTGTGGATGGGATTGGGTCGACTACGAGATGGCTTCAATCACGTCGGCGGCGCGGCACGGTTCGGCACATCGAACACCGTCAGTTCGCGGTCTTCGGTCGGATGGCGCAGACGCAGCACATCGATGCCGAAAATCTCGCGGATCAGCTTTTGGGTCAGGGCTTCGCGCGGTGCGGCGAGCGCTTGCAGACGGGCATGGTTCATCACCGCCACCCTGGTGGCGAACGGTGCCACCAGCGCCAGATCGTGCAGCACCGCGATCACCGTCATCTCGAAGCCTGCCACGAGGTCGAGCAGTTCGCCGCGGGCACGCGGGTCGAGATGGTTGGTCGGCTCGTCGAGGAACAGGATTTTTGGCTGCTGGGCGATGGCGCGCGCAAGTTGGGCGCGCTGGCGCTCGCCGCCCGACAGCGAGCCGATGGTGCGGCCAAATAGCGGCAGCAGGCCGGTCCGGCGCAGTGCATCGACGACGATCTCGCGCTCCTCGCTCCTGCGCCGCAGCCCGGCGTGCGGAACCCGGCCAAGCTCGACATAGTCGATCACCGCCAGCCGCGGATCGGGCTGGTCGGTCTGGCCGACCACGGCAATGTGCAGCGCCCGTTCGGCGGCTGAAATCCTGTCCAGGCGGCGCCCGCCGAGCTTCACCTCGCCGGAGCTCGGACGCAGCATGCCCGACAGCATGCGCAGCAGCGTCGTCTTGCCGGCGCCGTTGGGACCGATGATGGCAAGGCGATCGCCGGCGGCCACCGAGAAGCTGACCGCCTGAACCAGATCCCGCCCATTCGCCGTGACGCAGAGGTCACGGGCTTCGAGAAGCGCTACGGTCATCGGCTGCTGCCCGCCGGCTTGCCGGGACGGCAAAGCGTATATACGACGATGCGATGGATGGAGCCGTCCAACTTTCCGTCACTTTCCAAAACTGGCGACGGAAGGAAGCTGGCGAACCGGCCGACAAGACCGGGATTCGCGTTTCCTCCCGGCACACCCCGTCCGGTCAACTCAGTGATGGCAGGTCTCCTGGCTCACGGGTCGTTGCGCCATCCAGCCTTCCCAGCCTTGCCGGCCAGTGGCATTCACGGATTTTGCTCGCCGCTTACAGTTGCGGGGGCAGCCACGGTCTCGACCTGAGCAGGCCTCACCGTGTTCCCTTTTCACCCCTCGCCTTTCGACTCGGGGACCATCACCGCTTCAGCGTAGATTTGCGCCGATCGCTTCGCAATGGATTTCTCGGACGGAGTGGTGGGCCAGCTAAGGGAAACAGGCATCGCATGCTCTCTTTATGTAATAATATAACATACCTAAGAGATGACGCCGGTCGCTGTCAAGCGAAAGCTCATGGGGCGGTTGGCCGGATGGCGACCGGCATCGGCGCAGATTGCACGGGATGCGCAATTTCGATCAAACTGGCTGCGCCAGGAAACGGCAGGATGATCTGGCCAATGCGAGGAGAAAATGGACCCGACCGAGAAAGCGCTGTGGTTCGTCGAAAGCCATCTGCCGGAGGCGATCTCGCTTGATGATGTCGCGCAAAACAGCGGCGTGTCGCGTTTTCATGTGACGCGCGCCTTCGGCGCCGCCACCGGCCGGTCGGTGATGGGCTACATGCGCTCACGCCGGCTGACCGAGGCGGCGCGCAAGCTGGCGGGCGGGGCGCCCGACATCCTCGCCGTCGCGCTCGACGCCGGCTACAACTCGCATGAGGCGTTCACCCGTGCCTTCCGCGATCAGTTCGGCACCACGCCGGAACTGGTGCGCGCGCAGGGCACACTCGACAAGCTCGACCTCGTGGAGCCGATCCTGATGGACCAGTCCCTCCTCACCAATCTCGAACCGCCGCGTTTCGAGACCAGCCGGCCGTTCCTGATCGCCGGCCTCGGCGAACGCTGCAGCTGCGAAACCAGCGCCGCCATCCCGATGCAGTGGCAGCGCTTCGGCCCCTATATCGGCAACATTCCGGGCGAGACCGGCGACGTCGCCTATGGCGTCTGCGTCAACGGCGACGATGCCGGCAATTTCGACTACATCGGCGGCGTCGAAGTGTCTGACTTCTCCGACCTGCCCAGGGACTTCTACCGGGTGCGGGTGCCGGCGCAGAAATATGCGGTCTTTGCCCACCGCGACCACATCTCGACCATCCGCCGGACGGTCAACACGATCTGGAACAAATGGCTGCCGGCCTCCGGGCATGAGATCGCGGACGCGCCGGAATTCGAACGCTACGGCCCCGAATTCGACCCGCGCAGCGGCAAGGGCGGGCTGGAGATCTGGATACCGGTGAAGGCGTAGTCGGTCAGGCCATCGGCAACGCCGGCCAGCGATCGGCGATCCGGCCGCCGGAAAACACCGCGATCGACCCGAACTGCTGCAGCACGGCTTCGCTCTGCGTCGGCCTTAGAAACGCGTAGTCGCCGGGCTTTGCGGTCGCGTCGGCGGGCAAGCCCATGAATTGCTGGTTGGAGGACAGGCCGAGCAGCCCGTTCGCCTTCATGCCTTCTGGGAAGACCGGCTCGGCCATCCACTTGCCGCCATAGAGGTAGCAACCCTTGCGCGGGAACCGGCCGAGCGCCTGCAGCAGGCGGGTGACGGCCGGCGGGCCGGGCAGCATCGGCTCGACCATTTTCAGGATCGGCGTGGCGATGAAGGCCGCCGGCTGGAAGCCGTCGAGGCCTGGCGTATCGAAGTCGCTGGGCAGCACAAAGGCCGAGCCCATCGAGACCTCATTGGCCGCGCCGCCATGATGAAGCAGCGCGGTCTTGCTGCCGCCGATGTTCAGGATGCGGCGCTGGTCGGCGCCGAGACAGGCGACGAACGCCGAGGCCTGCGCCGACGCCTTTGCCAATGCCTTTGCCGGTCCGCCGAAAAGGCCAGGAATGAGCGGCGCATGCGCCTCGTAGGCCATGACGCCTTCGCAATGCAGCCGGGCCGGCAACGCGCTCAACGCCTTCGACAAGGCCTCAGGATTGGCGAACCCGCCGCGATGCAGCCCGACATCGATCTCGAAAGCGATGCGCAGGCCGATGCCGAGTTCGTCTGCCAGCGCGCCATATTCCGCCAGTCTTTCCTCGCTGTCGATCAGCCAGCAGACGCGCGACCAGTCGGTATCGGCTTTCACCAGCGCCGCCCTTGCCGCGCCGATCGGCATCGGCTTGCCGTAGAGCAGATCGGCATCCGGGAACGCCTTCAGCACCGCCTCGCTGATCGGCGGGTGGAAGGTCATGAAGCGCTCACTGCCAAGCGCCTTGGCGATATACGCAAGCAGCGGCATGCACGCGAGCGATTTGTCGACCAGCCGCACGGCCAGGCCGGGATCCAGTCTCTCCTTGACCAGGGCAATGTTGCCGTCCAGCCGGTCGCGATCGAGCAGCAGGCAGGGCTGGAAGATGCCGGCGGTCTTCAGCGCATCCGAGAGGGTGGAAAAATAGGTGCTCATCATTCGATGCCGAACAAGCCGGCCATATAGGGCGAGACGAAGCGGTTTTGCGGATCGACGTCGCGGCGCACCGCCATGGCATCGTCCCAGCGCGGGTAGAGCTTTTTCAGATCCGCCGCTTTCAGGCTGTGCATCTTGCCCCAATGCGGCCGGCCGCCATATCTGCGGAAGATCGGCTCCGCCGCCCGCATGAACGGCAGAGGATCGTTCGCTGCATCATGGTGGATGGCGATGGAGCAGGTCAGCCTGTTGTAGAATGGCGAAAGCCAGAACTGGTCCGGCGCGACCGAGCGCACCTCCATCGGGAAATAGACCTCGAGAAAACGCTTCTCGGTCAGCTCGATGATCTCGGCCAACGCCTTCGGCCCTTCCTCGAACGGCAAATGATATTCCATCTCGTTGAACTTGGTCTGCCGGTCGCTGGCATAGACGTTGAGCCAGTCCTGCACGTAGTCCTCGGCGGGAAATCTGACGGCCGCCGAACGGATCAGGCGGCCACGCAGCGAT
The DNA here is from genome assembly GCF_004022825.1 of Mesorhizobium sp. M7A.F.Ca.CA.004.04.2.1. NCBI lineage: Bacteria > Pseudomonadati > Pseudomonadota > Alphaproteobacteria > Hyphomicrobiales > Phyllobacteriaceae > Mesorhizobium > Mesorhizobium sp. M7A.F.Ca.CA.004.04.2.1. The sequence continues at coordinate 4,059 of NZ_RZPH01000117.1, read as the reverse complement.
GGCAGCCAGGCAAGTGAGGTGCGCAGCCGACGCAGCGTCCTCAAACCCGCCTCGTCCTCTTCCGGCGGCCGTGCGGTGGGTGCGGCGTCGCTGAAATCGCTGGCGATGAACTGCGCATAGCCGGAGAACGGAATGTAGTAGAATTCGGCCGAGCGATGCGCGGCCATCATCGCCTCGAAGTCGCGCAGCATCTCAGTGATCGGCAGCACATATTTGCGGCGGCGCAACCGGTAGGTCGCGATGTTGTTCAGCGTCACTTCGGTGAGCACGCCGAAAGCGCCGAGCGCGACGCCCATGGCGTGGATCATGTCCTGATCCCCTGCCCGCTTGAAGTCGCGGACCTTGCCAAGCCCGTCGACGATCTGCACCGTCTCCAGCTGCGTGTGATAGGCGCCGAGCGTCGGTCCCGAGCCATGCGTGGCGGTACCCAGCGCGCCGCCGATCGCCTGGCGGTCAATGTCGCCCATATTGGGCAGGCCCTGGCCAATGCCTTGCAGGATGCGCATCAGCGGGCCGAGCCGGGTCCCTGCCCGCACCCGCGCCCGATGTGTTTCGGCGTCGTGCGAGACCAGCCCTTCCAGCCTCTCCAGGGACAGGATCGTGCCTTGCGATTTCACCAGCGGCGTGAAGGAATGACCGGCACCGGCGACGCGCACCGGGCCAGGCGCGGTCCGGACGAGATCACCGAGTTCACCGGCATCGCCGGGGCTGGCGATCAGCTTGGGCTCGGCGCTTACAAAGCCCGACCAGTTGCTCCAAATGTTAGACATGCCACCTCCCCGCTCAGGCAACCGCACGACGGTGACGCGACACAAGGACGAAGAGACCGAGCAGCGCCACGCTGGCGACCGCGCTGGCGGCGGCGAATTCCGGCACCGGCCGGAAATCCTTGCCATCGATGAGCAGCGACGCCGCGATCGGCCCGATCGCCAGGCCGAAAAGCTGGGCTGCCGGCACCAGCAGCACAGCGGTCCGCGTCTCGTCGGCGGTGATCGCCAGACGTATCTGGTAGGGCACGATGAACAGCAGGATAAAGCCCATGGCCAAGGCAGCGACCCAGAACGTTGTCAGGCCAGGGCTACTGGCAAGAACCAGGGAGCTGACAAGCGCGACGACGCCGATCGCCGCGATGGCAAGGCGATAATCGATGCGCGCCTCGAACACGGTGGCCGTCATAGCACCCAGGACCTGCACGGCGAGGCTGGCCGAGACGATCAGGCCGACGGTGCGGCCATCGATGCCATACTGTGCGCCAAGCGGTTCCAGAAAGGCCCAGACCGCGCCGAAGAACATGAAATAGCAGAAGACGGACAGCAGCGCGGTCGTCGAGGGAAGCGTCAGCACATTGACCAGGTTCTCCTCCTTGGGCAGGTCGGCATAGTCACCGGGAACAGTGAAGGCGACCACCAGCGACACGACGCAGACGACGGCAAGAACGATGAAGCCGCCCGACGCCCCTGCGGCCGGGATGACATAGAGCGCCAGCAACAGGGCGAGCGCGCATTGCGCCAGCGTCTGCATGGTGACGAAATAGCCGCCGATGCGCTCGGCGCGCCGCGAGCGGGCGATCAGTTCGGTGGCGATGGCGACCAGACCGCCCTCGGCGAGCCCGGCCAGGGCGCGGGCCGCAATCAGCGTGCTGGTGCTCGCGGCATAGGCCGTCCACACATTGACCAGCGCCAGCAGCAGCAGAAGGACGGCACTTTTCCAGCGCATGTGGTGCGCCGAAAGCAGCATCGCCACGACAGCCGAACCGATGGCAATAGCGATCATCTCGGCTGTGGCGACCAGCGCCAGTTCGTCGCCGCTGACATGGCCTTCGGTGTAGAGAGCTCCGAGCAGCACCGGCTGCAGGCCGAGGATGAGCAGGCCGACCGAACCGATCCACAAGGCCGAGGCGAGCTGCCAGCCGGTCGGATTGCCGACCAGCCAGTCGCCACTGCCTGCGTGGCCGGTATCTGTCGAAGCCAAAGGCGCCTCCCAACGTCCTTGCCGTGCGGCAAAAAAGCTGACAACCTGTCAGTATTTCAGAAACTGATACTTGATCATATTTTCTTGTCAACCGGAATTTGGGAAGCCGTGCGAAAGATCGGTGCATGACGGAATTGAAGAGAATGGCGACCGAGCCGAGGCGCAGGCCCAAGCAGGAACGCAGCCGCGAGCGCATCGACGCGATCCTGTCGACGACCATGCGGCTGATCGGGGAAAAGGGTATCGACGCCGTCACCATGAAGGAAGTCGGCATGCTGGCGGGCGGGCCGATCGCCACCGTCTACCACTATTTTCCCAACAAATCGGCGATCCTGGCGATGCTCTATGAGCGGTTTTCAGAGGTCAGCCGGGCACGGCTGACCACGATCATCGCCGAAATCCGCGAGGCGAACGACGTGATCGTGGCCGCTGACCGGCTGCTCGATGATTATCTCAGCCGTGTCGCCGGCGATCCGGCCATCCAGGATCTGCAGAACGCCATCCAGGCCGACAAGGCGCTCAAAAACCTCGACATCGCCGAAACCCGACACCAGGCCCAAATGTTCTGCGACCACGTCATCGCCTTGCTCGAGCCCGAGAGGCGCGAGCAGTTCGAACGCATGGTCCTGCTGATCTTCCAGCTCGCCGGCGGCGTGGTGCGCCTGGCGCTCGCCGAGGGCGAAGCGGAAAGCCGCCAGACCATCGAGGATTACCGGTCTATCATTCACACGCAGCTGCGACTGTTTCTCTAGGGCGTCCGCGGCGATCTCAGCCGCGCCTATTTCGCCCGATGGATGAGGCCTTCGAAGCCGTGAGTCAGATCGGAAGCGCCGGCCGCGAACATCTTGACGAGGTTTTGCGGACGGCCGGGAGTCTTGTTTGCGTCGAGGAGGACGGCCCTGCCCTCATGCATGACGAAATCGAATTTTCCATAGTCAAAGCCGAGTTCACGCCGACGCTCACGCAATTCGTCGGGCACCGGGACGGGCTCGCGCCGGATCGTCTCTGATGCCTTGACCAGGCGGTTCGGGGAGACGTAGCGGGTGCAGCGCTCGCGCTCTCCGCAAAACACCCAGAAACGAACAGCAAAACCGTCGGGTTCTCTCTCCGGAATGAACTTTTCCACGACGAGATCGTCGCAATCAAAGACGCCATCTGGAACGTCGCCGAGAGATCCATGGACCTCATAAGGATGCAAGGCTGGCAAGCGCGGAAACGGCTGCTGTTTCCCGGCACGCTCGGATCGCCGGTTGAGGAGCGTCTCCGGAATACCCCGATTGTTGAGATTGCTTTTGACGATCACCTGACCTTGCCAGCTGTCGGTTCTGTCGACCAATGCGCCGCTGATCCGCCGCTTGGATATGTCGGCGGCGCCGATGTTGAGGCAGAAGGCAAAACTCCGGGCGTAGTCGACATAGTCCGTGGGCGTCACCGTGGCATCGACATGCAATACCGCCATATCGCCGCTGACCGGCTTCGACAGGCCTTGCTGAACCTGAACCGAGTGGCCGCGCCTTTTCAATTCCGCAAGAATGTCGAACAGCATGTATGGGCTGCTCCTGCGCAGCAGGATGTCGCGCCTGCCCAGGAACCTGTCATGCTCGTGCGTTATCACAACGATGCGCGCCACTATCTACCTCTTGGACCGTCTGTAAATTCTTGAAATGTCTTGGCTTGTCCGACGACCTCTATTAAGCCCCGGCGGGTATCCAAATCCAGGCGTCCAGGGGCCAATAAATTGCATGACAAATCATTGGGACGATTACCACCGCCATTGGAAACTTCTGGAAGCGCCGCTCCGGCCAACAGCGGAAACCGTCGCTATATTCGATCGCGAACTTGATCTTGGAAATGCCGATGTCCTCCTCTTGGGGGTGACCCCGGAATTGGCAATTCTGGGCAAGTCGATGTTGGCGGTCGACCAGTCGGCGGCCATGATTTCCGGCGTATGGGCCGGCGACGACGGCTCGCGAAGGGCAATCGCCGGCAACTGGCTTAACCTGCCCGTGGATCACGCAAGCATCGACGCCGTCATCGGCGACGGATGCCTGTCGGCGGTCGATTCCCAGGCGGCGCGCAGTTCGTTGT
>NZ_RZPH01001180.1:0-1707 GCF_004022825.1 Mesorhizobium sp. M7A.F.Ca.CA.004.04.2.1 | reverse complement strand
TTCCCGTACTCGTTCTTCGGTCCGGAAATCCAGGGCGGCCTTACCGGGGGCCAGGCCGTCGGCTGCAAGCCTGCGGGCTATTTCCCTGACCTGCTCATGGAAGGTGCATTTGCCGGCGTGAGTTGACAAAAGGCGAGAGAATTCCGGGAAGGGCGCCGCGTGACATCGCGGCGCCCTTCGTGTATCGGAACGCCATTGTTTCGGTGGCGCGCCTGCGCGAGAGCAGCCACCCGGAACGCGCCACATGCAAATGAAGAGGCCCAGATGACGGTGAAGCCCCTCTACCGACGTGTCTTGCTGAAAGCGTCGGGCGAAGCGTTGATGGGCGAGCAGCATTTCGGCATCGACGTGTCAGTGGTGGATCGCATCGCCGGCGACATCGCCGAGGCGCGTGCATTGGGCATCGAGGTCGGCGTCGTCATCGGCGGCGGCAACATCTTTCGCGGCGTGGCCGTTGCCTCCAAGGGCGGCGACCGTGTTACCGGCGACCACATGGGCATGCTTGCCACGGTGATCAACTCGCTGGCGCTGCGCACGTCGTTGAACAAGATCGGCGTCGACGCCGTGGTGCTTTCGGCGATCGCCATGCCCGAACTTTGCGAGAGCTTTTCGCAGCGCCAGGCGACCGCCTACATGAACCAGGGCAAGGTGGTGATCTTTGCCGGCGGCACCGGCAATCCATTCTTCACCACTGATTCGGCCGCGGCCCTTCGCGCCGCTGAAATCGGCGCCGACGCGCTGTTCAAGGGCACTCAGGTCGACGGCGTCTACTCGGCGGACCCGAAGAAGGATCCGAATGCGACGCGTTTCGAGCGCATCAGCCATGGCGAAGTCATAAATCGCGGCCTTTCCATCATGGATACTGCTGCGATTGCACTTGCGCGCGAAAACAACATTCCGATAATCGTCTATTCGATCCACGAAAAAGGTGGTTTCGGCGATATTCTGAGGGGCGGCGGCCGCTGCACGGTCGTCGCGGACGATTGATCGGCGGCCTGACCCGAAAAGGGAAGCCGGTTTTCGAAAGTTCGATTCGAAGACGGCCCCGAAGCAGTGAGCCCGCATTAGACGGGTCGAGGAGATAAAGATGAGTGGTGAGTACGACGATCTCAAGCGGCGCATGGATGGGGCCATTGCCGCGTTCAAGCATGATCTGGCCTCGCTGCGGACCGGTCGCGCCTCCAGCAATCTGCTCGATGCGATCCAGGTGCAGGCCTACGGCACCACCATGCCGATCAATCAGGTCGCCAACGTCTCGGTGCCGGAGCCGCGCATGATCTCGGTATCGGTATGGGACAAGTCGATGGTTGGCGCGGTCGACCGCGCGATCCGCGAATCCAATTTGGGGTTCAACCCGATCGTAGACGGCACCAACCTCAGGATTCCACTTCCCGAACTTAACGAACAGCGCCGCAAGGAACTGGTCAAGATCTCGCACACCTACGCCGAGAATGCCCGTGTCGCCGCGCGCCATGTGCGCCGCGACGGCATGGACTTCCTGAAGAAGGCGGAGAAAGACGGCGACATCAGCGAAGACGATCAGCGCAAGCGCTCGGACCAGGTCCAGAAACTTACCGACGAGACGATCAGCACCATCGACCACCTGCTTTCCGATAAGGAAGCTGAAATCATGCAGGTTTAGGGTCATGGCCGCCGGCTGACCCGAAAGCGAGAACATGGCAACGCCCGCGCATGTCGCGATCATCA
>NZ_RZPH01001179.1:0-1708 GCF_004022825.1 Mesorhizobium sp. M7A.F.Ca.CA.004.04.2.1 | reverse complement strand
CCTTCCCGGCTGATCAGGACTTTTTCGCCGGGAAGCTCGAACTCGACAGGAATGCGCACCGCCTGGCTGCGGTTGTTGCGAAACAGCTTCGCCTCCTTGGGCGGCGTTGTTGAATGTCGGCTCTGGGGCATGTTGCAGCTCTTTTGTATATGCCTTTTGTATATGCCATGCAGCGCCGCAAAACAAGGCGCAGAAAAACTCCGACGAAGGTAGCATTCTCCTGGAACAGAATTCCAACATTCATCGACTTAGGCGACATATTTTCCTACGATGAGGCCACGAACCTACGGCGCATGCCTCGTCGCACACCACGCACCCCGGCTATGGTCCCACCATAAATTGCATCGGAGCCTGTTTTCATGAGACGATTTTTCCTCGGGCTTGCCACCGTCGCAGGCCTGTTCCTTGCATCCTCCCAAGCCTGGTCGGCCGACAAACTGCTCAATGCGTCCTATGACGTCGGCCGCGAACTGTTCGTGCAGGTGAACAAGGCCTTCATCGCGCAGCATCCGGGCGTCACGGTCGATCAGTCGCATGCCGGCACTTCGGCGCAGGCGCGTGCCATCGCCGAGGGCCTTGGCGCCGATGTCGTTACCTTCAACCAGGTCACCGACATCGACTTCCTGGTCAAGAAGGACCTCGTCTCGGCCGACTGGCAAAAGGATTTTCCCGACAACGCCTCGCCCTTCTATTCGCTGCCGTCCTTCCTTGTCCGCGCGGGCAATCCCAAGCATATCAAGGACTGGAACGATCTCGTGCGCGACGACGTGCAGGTGATTTTCCCAAATCCGAAAACCTCCGGCAATGCGCGCTACACCTATCTGGCGGCCACCGCCTACGCCAAGGAAGCCTTCAAGGGCGACGAGGCCAAGGTGAAGGAGTTCATCACCAAGCTTTTCAACAACGTGCCGATTTTCGACACCGGCGGCCGCGCCGCGACCACCACCTTCGTGCAGCGCGAGATCGGTGATGTGCTGATCACCTTCGAGTCGGAGACGCGCGGCATTCGCAAGGAGTATGGCGACGGCAAGTTCGAGCAGGTCACTCCGACGGTCAGCCTGCTGGCCGAATTCCCCGTCGCGATCGTCGACAAGGTTGCCGACGAGCACGGCACGCGCGATCTGGCCAAGACCTATCTCGACTTCCTCTACACGCCGGAGGGCCAGGACATCGCCGCCCGCAACGGCCTCAGAGCCCGCGACGCCGCTGTGGCGGCAAAATACAAGGCCGATTTCCCCGATATCCGGCTGCTGACGGTGGAAGACGTCTTCGGCGGCTGGGACAAAGTGCAGAAAGAGCATTTCGCCGCTGGCGGCCTGCTCGACCAGACCTACGGCAGCCGCTGAAGGCCGCGATATCTGCGCAGTTGACGGAAAAGCCGGCGCCCTGCCGGCTTTTTTCGTTTTGAACGCCGAAAACCTGGTTATCAGCGGAATATCCGCCTTCTCAGTGCAAAACGTTACAAAGAATCAACGCGTTTGTGCCTAACTGCAATCCGGCGGCTTGTTTTCGCGAAACATCATCGCGCGGCGAAAACGTCATTATTTGCACACAAACAGTCGCCAGATGCGAGTGGTTGGGGCTTCAATGGGTTGATCTGGGCATGCTGACGAAAAAAGGCAAATACGGCCTCAAGGCCCTCGTGCATCTGTCCGGCCTGCCGGCCGGCCAATTGGCCTTCGTCAATGACATCGCGGTGGCCAACAAC
>NZ_RZPH01001178.1:0-1711 GCF_004022825.1 Mesorhizobium sp. M7A.F.Ca.CA.004.04.2.1 | reverse complement strand
GCCCTGCTGTCGGCTCATCCAGCAACCACAATGGCCGGTGGCTGACCAGCAGTTTCGCGATCGCCGCGCGCCGGCGTTGCCCGGTCGATAGATAGCCGAACGGCAGGTGGCCGATGCCGCCGAGCCCGACCGTTTCCAGCGCCTCTTCGACGCCGAGCTGTCCGTCGCCGTTGAAGTCGCGCCAGAAGCGCAAATTCTCCGCCACGCTGAGCGCCGGCTTCATTGCGTTCTGGTGGCCAAGGTAGTGACAGGCCGAGGCAACAGACGGGAACGCTTCGTCCCCGTCTTCAATCTTCATGGTACCCTCGATCCTCACGCTGCCTTGCGCCACCGGCAGCAGCCCGGCGATGACTCGCAGCAAGGTCGACTTGCCCGATCCGTTCGGCCCGGTGACGATGAGCGCCTGACACTCCTCCAAGGCAAAATCGATGCCGGAAAACACCGCCTCGCCGCCTCGCTCGCCGCCCAGATTTTCGGCGATCAGCCGCATTCCTCGCCTGCCCTGAAACCATGTGTCGCGGCCGCTGCCGCATCGCACAAATTTGCTTTCCAACTGTCTAGAACTATTCCAGAAAATTCTCTATATGCGGTGCATCCGTGCCAGCGGTCGGCACGGGAACAGAATTAGCGCCGAACCAGCGCACGCGCCGCCTTGAACGGCTCGGGTTGCTTGGGAACGGACAGCGGAAATGGCCGTACCCGCACCTTTGCGCGTGATTGCATGCCATCGGCGTCCGTTCCCTTTCAGGCTGAACAGACAAGGATCGCACGTGTCAAAATCCCTCGACAGTTTCAATTGCCGCCGCACGCTGACCGCAGGCGGCGCGGAGTATGCCTATTTCGACCTCATCGAGGCCGAGAAGAACGGCCTCACCGGCATCTCGCAGCTGCCCTATTCGATGAAGGTGCTGCTGGAAAACCTGCTGCGCAACGAAGACGGCCGCTCCGTCACCAAGGAATCGATCCAGGCGGTGGCCGGCTGGCTGACCGACAAGGGCACCGCCGGCGTCGAGATCGCCTATCGCCCGGCCCGCGTGCTGATGCAGGATTTCACCGGCGTTCCGGCCGTGGTCGACCTTGCCGCGATGCGCGACGCCATGGCCTCGCTCGGCGGCGATCCGCAGAAGATCAACCCGCTGGTGCCGGTCGACCTCGTCATCGACCATTCCGTCATCGTCGACGAATTCGGCACGCCGATGGCCTTCGCCCGCAATGTCGAGCTGGAATATGAGCGCAACGAGGAGCGCTACAAATTCCTGAAATGGGGCCAGCAGGCATTCCGCAACTTCCGCGTCGTGCCGCCCGGCACCGGCATCTGCCATCAGGTCAACCTCGAATATCTCGGCCAGGTGGTGTGGACCAACACCGAGGACGGCGAAACGACAGCCTATCCCGACACCTGCGTCGGCACCGATTCGCACACCACCATGATCAATGGCCTTGGCGTGCTCGGCTGGGGCGTCGGCGGCATCGAGGCCGAGGCGGCCATGCTCGGCCAGCCTGTCTCCATGCTTTTGCCTGAGGTGATCGGCTTCCGCCTCACCGGCAAGCTCAAAGAGGGCGTCACCGCCACCGACCTCGTGCTCACCGTCACCCAGATGCTGCGCAAGAAGGGCGTCGTCGGCAAGTTCGTCGAGTTCTTCGGGCCGGGCCTCTCCAACATGACGCTGGCCGACCGCGCCACCATCGGCAACATGGCGCCCGAATATGG
>NZ_RZPH01001177.1:0-1713 GCF_004022825.1 Mesorhizobium sp. M7A.F.Ca.CA.004.04.2.1 | reverse complement strand
GGCCGAAACGGTCGCGGCTTTCGAGACCCTGAAAAAGGCCGGCAAGATCCGCCACTGGGGCGTCAGCAATTTCGACACCGACGAGATGGAAGAGCTGACCGGCCTGCCCGACGGCAACAATGTCCAGACCAACCAGGTGCTCTACAATCTGGTCCGGCGCGGCCTCGAATTCGACCTGGCACCCTGGAGCCTGCAACGCGGCATTCCGCTGACGGCCTATTCGCCAGTCGAGCAAGGCGCGCTGGCGCGCAATGCCAGGCTCGACGCCGTCGCTGCCCGCCACAATGCGACCCCGGCGCAAATCGCCCTGGCCTGGGTGATGCAACAGGAGGGCATCATCGCCATCCCCAAGGCCAGCAGCCAGGAACATGTCCGCCAGAATGTCGCCGCGCTCGACATCAAGCTGACGCCGCAGGACATCACCGATCTCGACCGCGCCTTCCCTCCACCAGCGCGCAAGCGCGGGTTGGAGATGATCTGACTATGTCCCCGCCAGCCCCTTCAGCCGGTAGAGCGCTTCCAGCGCCTCCCGTGGCGTCATCTCGTCGGGATTGATCTCGCCCAGCGCCGCCCCCAGCACATCACTTTTCACCGGCTTCGACGCTTCCCGCTTCACCGCCACCGAAAACAGCGGCAAATCGTCCACCAGCCGGTTCGTCTTGCCCGAAACCTCACCTTCCTCAAGCTGGTGCAGCACTTCCTTGGCGCGGTCGACCACCGCCTCCGGCAGGCCGGCCAGCCGTGCCACCTGCACCCCGTAGGAGCGGTCGGCGGCCCCCTTGCCGACCTCGTGCAGGAAGACGACGTCGTTCTCCCATTCCTTGACCCGCATGGTCACGTTGGAGAGCCGCGCCAGCTTGCCGGCCAGCGAGGTCATTTCGTGAAAGTGAGTGGCGAAGATCGCCCGGCAGCGGTTCTTCTCATGCAGATACTCGACTGCCGCCCACGCGATTGACAGGCCGTCGAAAGTGGCGGTGCCGCGGCCGATCTCGTCGAGGATCACCAGTGCGCGCTCGCCGGCCTGGTTGAGGATCGCCGCCGTCTCGACCATCTCGACCATGAAGGTCGAGCGGCCGCGCGCCAGATCGTCCGAGGCGCCGACCCGCGAGAACAGCCGGTCGACGACGCCGATATGGGCCGATGTCGCCGGCACGAAGGAGCCGGTCTGGGCCAGGATGGCGATCAGTGCGTTCTGCCGCAGGAACGTCGACTTGCCGCCCATGTTCGGGCCGGTCAGGAGCCAGATCGCACCGTTCTTGGCGCTGCCCTCCGGCGACAGGTCGCAATCATTGGCGACGAACGGGCCATCGCCGGAACGGCGAAGCGCTTGTTCGACCACGGGATGCCGCCCCCCCGCAATTTCGAAGGCGAGGCTCGAATCCACCACTGGTCGGCACCAGGCTTCGCTTTCCGAAAGCAGCGCGAGCGCCGCCGAGACATCGAGCACAGCCAGCGCATCGGCACCGGCGCGGATCTTCTCCGCCTCGCCGACCGCTTCCGCCGTCAGCGCGTCGAAGGCGGCCAGTTCGATGTTGAGCGCCCGGTCGGCGGCATTGGCGATCTTGGTCTCGAGTTCGGCAAGCTCGGTCGTGGTAAAGCGCATGGCGTTGGCCATGGTCTGACGGTGGATGAAGCGCGCCTTGGCGCCGTCGCTGCCGGTCATCACCGCATGATGGTTGGCGGTCACCTCGATATAGTAGCCAAGCACATTAT
>NZ_RZPH01001176.1:0-1713 GCF_004022825.1 Mesorhizobium sp. M7A.F.Ca.CA.004.04.2.1 | reverse complement strand
CCGTAGCTCTGGAAGGCCGACAGCATGATCGCCGCCGTCGCCGAAGTCGGCAGGCCGAGCGTCAGCATCGGCACCAGCACGCCGGCGGCGGAGGCATTGTTGGCAGCCTCGGGGCCGGCAACGCCTTCGATGGCGCCGACGGTGCCGAACTCCTCCTTGTGCTTCGACAGCTTCTTTTCGATGGCATAGGACAGGAAGGTCGGGATTTCGGCGCCGCCGGCCGGCATGGCGCCGATCGGGAAGCCGATCGCAGCGCCGCGCAGCCAGGGTTTCCACGAACGCCCCCACTCGGCCGCCGTCATGTAGAGCGAGCCCTTCAGCGGCACGATCTCGTCCTTGCCGGCATAGCGGCGCGAGGCCATGTAGAGCGTCTCGCCGACGGCAAACAGGCCGACCGCGGCAATGATGACATCGACGCCATCAAGCAGTTCGTTCGTGCCGAAGGTGAAGCGCGGCTGGCCGGTCTGCAGGTCGACGCCGATCATGCCGATGACGAAGCCGGCGAACAGGCTGGTCAGGCCGCGTACGGAAGACGAGCCGAGCACCGCCGAAACGGTGATGAAGGCCAGCACCATCAAAGAGAAATATTCGGCCGGACCAAAGGCCAATGCGAACTTGACCACCACCGGCGCCAGGAAAGCGACGCCCATCGTGCCGATCGTGCCGGCGACGAACGAGCCTATCGCCGAAGTGGCGAGTGCCGCGCCGCCGCGCCCGGAACGCGCCATCCTGTTGCCTTCCAACGCAGTGACGATGGTGGCGCTTTCGCCGGGCGTGTTGAGCAGGATCGACGTCGTCGAACCACCATACATGGCGCCGTAGTAGATGCCGGCGAACAGGATGAAGGATGCCTCCGGCGCCACCTGATAGGTGATCGGCAAAAGCAGCGCGATGGTCAGCGCCGGCCCAAGACCGGGCAGCACGCCGATGGCGGTACCGAGTGTGGTGCCAAGCAGGCACCACAGAAGGTTGACCGGGGTGAAGGCAACCGAGAAGCCATGTGCGAGATGTCCGAGCGTTTCCATGGCGTCAGCCCCTCAACATGGTGATGAACGCATCGATGACCGTGTTCAGCTGGTTCTCGATGAAACCGGCACCGATGTTGACGCCAAGCGCCCTGGCGAAGCCGAAATAGGCGGCCAGCGCCAGGATCAGGCCGAGCACTGCGTCACGCAGCGTGCGCTTGCTGCCGAAGCCGTAGCAGACCAGAACGAACATGATGACGGATGCCGCCGTGAAGCCGAGCGGCCGGATGAGCAGCAGATTGGCGATCAGGCCGATGACGACGAAGCCCATCGCCTTCCAGTCGGTCGGCGTCTCCTTTTCCTCCTCCGGCTGCCAGCCGCCGCGAAGCGCGGCAAGGATGAGCAACAGCGAAAGAACCACCAGGCCGAACATGGTGAGGTAGGGAAAGACGGTCGGGCCGACCTTGGAGTAGAGCGGCGACACCGGGATTGCCAGCGTCTGCCAGGCGACGGCGCCGGCGCAGGCCAGGAGCCCGATGCCTATCAACAATTCCGGCACGGCAAGGCGCCACGGCGCCGCCTGCTGGTCGCTGGTGCTCATCGGTATCCTCCCAAGATGGCCGGCATCCTCCAGCCGGCCGCATCCGCAGTTTCGCCGCATCATATGTCCATGCGGCAGGCGAGATGGGAAGGGGGCGGCACTCTAACCGCCCCCTGAAGACATCAGGCGAGGCCGAGATCCTTGAGG
>NZ_RZPH01001175.1:0-1714 GCF_004022825.1 Mesorhizobium sp. M7A.F.Ca.CA.004.04.2.1 | reverse complement strand
GTACCGGGTGCATTCGATTGGAAGCTGTTGAGCGGAAGCCAGTACCTGGCGCTGGCCGATGGACAGCAAACATCGGCAAACAAAAAAGGGGCCCGCAGGCCCCTTTGAACTCATTTGGGAAAACCGAGCCTTATGCGGCTGCGGCGTCCGCGTCAGCGCTTTCGGCTTCGATGCGAGCGCGGTCGCCGGCGCCTTTGGCCGAAACGTCGCGATCGACGAACTCGATGACGGCCATGGCGGCGTTGTCACCGTGACGGAAGCCCGCCTTCATGATGCGCAGATAGCCGCCATTGCGGTTGGCGTAGCGCGGCGCGATGGTGTCGAACAGACGCTTGACGACGCCTTCATTGCCGATCTGGGCAATGACCTGGCGGCGGGCATGCAGGTCGCCGCGCTTGCCGAGCGTCACCAGCTTCTCGACGATCGGACGCAGGTCCTTCGCCTTCGGCAAGGTCGTGACGATCTGCTCGTGCTCGAGCAGCGACACGGCGAGGTTGGCGAACATCGACTTGCGATGGCTAATGCTTCGGGCGAAGCGACGGCCTTTGAAACCGTGGCGCATGGCTCTTTTCCTTCTTCAGTTGTTCAAGAGGCCGCGGCCTCTGATGGTTTTCCGCATGACCGTCGGATCGAGCGGCCCACGCCGCCCATCCTTGGAATTCATGCTCAATATTGGTCTTCGTAACGCTTAGCGAGATCTTCGATGTTTTCCGGCGGCCAGTCCGGCACTTCCATGCCGAGGTGCAAGCCCATCGCCGCCAAGACTTCCTTGATCTCGTTCAGCGACTTGCGGCCGAAGTTCGGGGTGCGCAGCATCTCGGCTTCGGTCTTCTGGATCAGGTCGCCGATATAGACGATGTTGTCGTTCTTCAGGCAGTTGGCCGAACGCACCGAAAGCTCGAGTTCGTCGACCTTCTTGAGCAGCGCCGGGTTGAAGGCGAGCTCGGTGACGGCCTCGGCGGCGACTTCCTTCTGCGGCTCGTCGAAGTTGACGAACAGGCCGAGCTGGTCCTGCAGGATGCGGGCGGCGAAAGCCACCGCGTCCTCGCCGGTGATCGAACCGTCGGTGTCGATCGTCATGGTCAGCTTGTCATAGTCGAGAACCTGGCCCTCGCGGGTGTTCTCGACCTTGTAGGAGACCTTCTTGACCGGCGAATAAAGGCTGTCGACCGGGATCAAGCCGATCGGCGCGTCTTCGGCGCGGTTGCGGTCGGCCGGCACGTAACCCTTGCCGGTGTCGACGGTGAATTCCATGCGGATTTCAGCGCCTTCGTCCAGCGTGCAGATGACGTGGTCGGGGTTGAGGATCTCGACGTCGCCAACCGTCTGGATGTCGCCGGCAAGAACAGCACCCGGTCCCTGCTTGCGAACGACCATGCGCTTGGGACCATCGCCTTCCATGCGGATGGCGATTTCCTTGATATTCAAGACGATGTCGGTCACGTCCTCGCGCACGCCGGCGATGGACGAGAATTCATGCAGAACGCCGTCGATCTGCACGGCGGTAACAGCCGCACCGCGCAGCGAAGACAGAAGCACGCGGCGCAGCGCGTTGCCCAGCGTCAGGCCAAAGCCACGCTCGAGAGGCTCGGCGACCAGCGTGGTCAGCGTCTTCTTCTTCGACGAGAACTCGATCTTGTTCGGCTTGATCAGTTCCTGCCAATTTTTCTGGATCATGATGCTTTCCTTCCGTTGACCCGCCACCATCCAATCG
>NZ_RZPH01001174.1:0-1714 GCF_004022825.1 Mesorhizobium sp. M7A.F.Ca.CA.004.04.2.1 | reverse complement strand
AGTCAACCTGTTACAGCATGCGTTCCATGTGAAACGCGGCATGAAGGCGATGCGCGATGACTGGTTCTTGGAAGGCCGAACAAGACCGCCAGTCGCAGGAATTGGCGGAGATCATCAATCGGGAGGATGGATGGATGACCGATTTCATGCTCCCGATCCTGCGCGAGTTGCACGATGCCGATGGTGATCGCGCGCGCGCCGACACCCTGCTCCGCATGCCCGATTCCGTGATCCTCAAATATCACGAGGTCATCGCAGCCGCCTGTCGCCGGGCTGGGTTCGAAGCCGGCTGGAACTTCGTCGCATTGCGGCTTTCGCTTGGTCTCGCCGTGCGCGATGCCGCAGGCATGCCGCCCGCTGATCTCGCCGCCAGTGCCGAACTGTTCCGCGCCGGCCTGGCTGAATTCGCGGGAGGTGCTTCATGACCGCGCTCGGCAGACAAGTCGATCCCCTTGCCCGCGCGCTGGCGCCCGTGGTGCGCGAAATGCTGATGGCGGAGGTCGAGCGAATAGCGGCTGCGATCCCGGCAGCAAAGCCGAGGACAATCAGCAAGGCCGATGACGACATCATGGAGGCGTGTCGCCAGGTTGCCGGCGCGGCCGACCGTTTGGCGCAGGCGAAGTTCGGTGCAGGCGAGATCGCCGCTCGTAAATCGCTGGAACGGGCGGCGAAGGTCTTGGGCCGCGCCATGCGCAAACACGGGCGCATGCCATGAACGCCGCCGTTCTCTCGCCCAACGCGACAAAGCTGCTCGCCATCCGCGAGTCACTCGCGGCCATCGCGCCGGCCGATTGGACGCGCGTGCATGGCGAGGCCGGAGCCTTCGTAGAGGCGCGCGGCGAGATGGGCGAATTGCTGGTGCTGCTGCGCTTCGATGCCGCGACGGTCGACGAGATCGACTTCGTCTGCAATGCGCCGGACACCGTGGCCTTCCTGCTGCGGCTGCTCGACGATGCGTTCGGCAAGATCCGTGACTTAAGGGGCGAGCCGGCGCCACGCCGCCAGATCGAGCAGCGCGGCGAACCGGCGGCGAGCGACGTGAAAAACTTCGCCGCCGAGTGCGGCATGAAGTGCCAGGAGCCGGCGTTCAAGGTGTTCCTGCATGAGCGGCATGGGCTGGAAAAGCCACTGACCGACGAGCGCGTGGCGCAAAAGGTGCGCAGCCTGCTCGGCGTGCAATCGCGAAAAGAACTCAACAATGGCGGGGCGGCAAGCGAAGCGTGGAAAGCGCTGCGCGCCAGCTTCGCCGCATGGCTGAAGGCGGAACGATGAACGCACCCTTTTCACTCGACAACCGGATGACGGTCGTTCTCTCCGCCGGCATGGGCGGTGGCTGCGATGGGCTGGTGCGGCATGCCTTTGCGGAGGCTGCGGAATGAGCGAAGTCCTCTTCTACGTCGGACTACACCAGCCATCCGATGGTCAGCATTTCGGCCGCGCTTGTATCAGCTGGCGGCGGTTGCTCGGCCGCAAAAAGCCGCTCGGTTGCGGCGAGGTGCTGATCGATAGCGGTGCTTTTACCGAGGTGGTTAAGCATGGCGGCTATCGCAGCAGCGTGGCCGAATACGCCGCCGCACTGCGCCGTCTTCATGCCGATGGCGTCGCCACCATCGTTGGCGCCGTGGCGCAGGATTACATGTGCGAGCCGATTGCGCTGGAAAGCACCGGCCTGACCATAATCGAACACCAGAAGCTGACCATCGAGCGCTACGAC
>NZ_RZPH01001173.1:0-1715 GCF_004022825.1 Mesorhizobium sp. M7A.F.Ca.CA.004.04.2.1 | reverse complement strand
GCTTCATGTCGATCGTGCTGGCCGCCGCGCCCAGCCATCCGCTGGCCCTGCTGCCGAAGCCGGTGGCGATCGAGGATGCGCGCGAACACACGCAGCTTGTCGTCACCGACCAGTCGGAGCGCACCAAGGGGCGCGACTTCGGCGTCTTCGCCTACCGCACCTGGCGGCTGACGGATGTGCGCACCAAGCATATGCTGATGCGCGAGGGGCTGGGTTGGGGCGGGCTGCCGCGCTGGCTGATAGCAGACGACCTGGCGAGTGGCCGGCTGGTCGAAATCGACCTCGAATCCTTCAGGGAGGTGAGTTCGCCGCTGTTTGCCATGCACCGCAACGATCGCAGCCCGAAGCCCGCGGCGGCCTGGCTGATCGACCAGTTCAAGCGCCAGCTCGGCTGCTTCAACGAGTTCGAACCGGGCGAGGTGCCTGAGGAAGAGACAGGCCATCGATCAGTGCCATGAGCACGGCGCGGTAGTCCTGAGCTGACGCACCGGCCTCGATGGCCAGGGCGGCACGATCGAAGGCGGAGCCGAGCAGCGCGGTCAGCGCGTCGGCCGGCAATCTCGTCATCGTCTGCGCCCGCATCGCCGCGACCAGCCCTTCGCGCAGCGAACGGTTGCCGTGGCGGTTGTCCATCGCGTCCATGACGGCGCGGCCAAGCACGGCCGGGCCGTCGAGCAGCAGCAGCCGCGTGCGGCCGGGCGCGCGCATCGCAGTGAGATAGGCGTCGGAGCCGGCAATGAGCGCGTCGCGGGCATTGAGCGATGGCGGCGAAGCGCGCTCGATCTCCTCAGCCACCGCCATCGCCTCCTGCTCGACCACGGCGGCAAACAGCGCCTGCTTGTCGGCGAAGTGATGGTAAAGCGCGCCGCGCGTGACGCCGGCGGCAGCGACGATCTCCGGCGTGCCGGTCTCGGCATAGGATTTTTCGGTGAACAGCTTTCGTGCCGCGGCAATCAGGTCGGCGCGCGTCGCCTCGGTGCGGTCACGGTTGGAACGACGCGCGGAATCGCGTTGCATACATGCAGCCTGTATGTTAAATGAAGTTACATGCAGACTGTATGTTAATCGACGGGAGAAGGAAAGATGAAGACGACGAGCTATTACCCGGTGCTGATGACCGGCGACGTCGCCGGCACGACGGCGTTCTATATCGAGCATTTTCGCTTCCAGCCGCTATTCGAAAGCGACTGGTATGTGCATCTGCAATCGGTGGAGGACAGAAGAGTCAATCTCGGCATCGTCCAGGGCGATCATGAGACGATCCCGGAAGAGGGGCGCGGCCGCGCGTCGGGCCTGCTGATCAACTTCGAGGTGAGGGACCCGGATGCGGTCTATGAACGGATCGTCGCGGCCGGGCTGCCGATCCTGCGCTCTCTACGCGACGAACCCTTCGGCCAGCGCCATTTCATCACGCGGGATCCCAATGGCGTGCTGATCGACGTGATCAAGCCGATTCCGCCGAGCGAGGCGTTTCTGGCGCAGTACGCGGAGGGGGCGGTGGGCACCTGAACGATGTTTTCGTGTTGGCTGTTTCCTACGCAATTTATGATCATCCGGTAATGCCAAGCCGAGAAAGGTTTGATTTCTGAGCAGATGTGCGATGCAATCATGCGAGTGCAGGTGGCGAGCGGACCATTGAATGACCGAAGATCTTGTCGATCGAATTTATGAAGCGGCGTTCGTCCCCGATTTATGGCCAGACGTCTTCGACAGGT
>NZ_RZPH01001172.1:0-1715 GCF_004022825.1 Mesorhizobium sp. M7A.F.Ca.CA.004.04.2.1 | reverse complement strand
CGATCTCCTCGGCCCGCAACACGCGGCCCCGTCCGGCGATATCGGGTGGGAAATGCGCAAAGGCCGGGCCGATGGCGAAACCTTCGCTGGCGGCCACGCCACGCAGGCGGTTTGCCCCGTCAGGAGCCGCCGGCACGAATCCGGGCGCGGGTGCCGCTTCCTGCCCGGCATCGTTCGCCGGGCTCTGCGCTTCCGCTTCATCATCGAGGCCGGCCCGCGGATTCTCGAGGTAGCCGATCAGCGCCTCGAGCGCCTCGATGGCATCGGCGCCATTCGCCCGCACCGTGACTTCCTGGTTCTCCTTGACCGCCAGCAGCATCAGCTTGACCGAACTCTTGGCGCTGACCGCCTTGCCGTCCTTGACCAGTTCGACGTCGGATTCGAAGCCCTTGGCGAGCTTCACGAACCGCGTCGCGGGACGGGCGTGCAAACCTTCATGCACTCGGACGATGGTCGAGCGTTCCATGGCAAATACTCTGGTTTTGGGCGCCGCTCCCAACATAGGCCGCGGCGCGAATGCTGTCAGGCGGCGATGGTGATGATCGCCCCGGTCTTCAGTGCGGCCACGAGCGCTTGCGGGTCGACTTGCGACGCGCAGATCTCGCCGGGCCTCTCGGCCTCCGTAGCGCCGTTGAACGAAATGACGACATGGCCCATTTCCAGCACCTTGCTCCACGCGCTGGAGCCGACCGCTGTGATAACAGCGGCAACCGGGCCGAGGGTGATCGAAGCGCCCTTGGCGGGCGCTCCGTCACTTGGCCCCTGCTCCGCCTTGTGGAGCACCGAAACCTCGGCAAGCTCCGGCGGCGAGCCATCCGCAAACAGGATGACCACGCCCCCTTCGGCAAGGTCCGCCACTTCGGGGCCGATGGCAGTGACCCGTGTTCTCAGCAGAACCGTCATATGGCGAACCTCTTCTCTACTTTTCCTAGAGCGGTGAACCGCTCTATCTCTTTGTTTTGACGCAATTTCCAAAGGAAAGCATTATGCGCTTTTCCCGGAATTGCCTTAGAACACGATCAGGCTGACGACCCAGGCGATCAGCACCGAGACCGGCCCCATGATCTGGCGGCTGATGAGCACCGCCGGAACGCCGATTTCGATCGTCTTAGGCTTGGCCTCACCGAGCGCCAGGCCGACCGGGACGAAGTCGCAGCCCACCTGGGTATTGTAGGCAAACAGCGCCGGCAGTGCCATCGCCGGCGAAATCGTGCCGTTGGCGATCTGCGGGCCGATGATGGCAACGCCGATGACCTGCGCGATGACAGCGCCTGGCCCGAGGATGGGCGAAAGGAACGGCAGGCCGCAGATCGCCGAGATGATCAGCAGGCCGACGATGTTGTTGGCCAGCGGACCCATCGGCTGCGCCAGCACATCACCGATGCCGGTATACAGGATCAGACCGATGAGCATGGTCACGAACGCCATGAACGGCAGCACGTTGCGAATGACCTGATCGATGGTGCGACGGCCGGCATTGAAGAAGATGCCGACGATACGTCCCATGACGCGGCCGATCGTGCTGATGAGCCCGATCAGCCCACCTTCGCTCGGCAGCGGCTGTGGTGCCGCGGCCGCATTGTTGCTTGAACTCATCGCTGCTGCTCCCCCTGCAGTCGTGACCGTTTCGGATCCGTCCGCCATTGTGATGTTGGCCGGCTTCACGCCCGAAACGTAGATGTCCTCGGTGATGAACTGGGCCAGCGGTCCGGACT
>NZ_RZPH01001171.1:0-1723 GCF_004022825.1 Mesorhizobium sp. M7A.F.Ca.CA.004.04.2.1 | reverse complement strand
CGGCTTCGCCGAGCGAGTAGCCGGACAGCTCCTGCGCGATCTGCATCACCTGTTCCTGGTAGACAATGACGCCTTGCGTCTCCTTCACCAGATGGTCGATCTTGGGATGGATCGACGCCATCTCCTCCTCGCCATGCTTTCTGGCGTTGTAGGTCGGAATGTTCTCCATCGGACCGGGGCGGTAGAGCGCAACCAGCGCGATGATGTCCTCGATGCAGTCGGGCCGCATGCCGATCAGCGCCTTGCGCATGCCGGCGCTTTCCACCTGGAACACGCCGACCACTTCGCCGCGCGACAGCATGGCGTAGGTCTCGGGATCGTCGAGCGGGATCGTCGCCAGGTCGATCTCGATGCCACGCCGGCGGATCAGCTTGACCGCCGTCTCCAGCACGGTCAGCGTCTTCAGGCCGAGGAAGTCGAACTTCACCAGCCCGGCCTGCTCAACATATTTCATGTTGAACTGGGTGACGGGCATGTCCGAGCGCGGATCGCGGTACATCGGCACCAGTTCCGACAACGGCCGGTCGCCGATGACGATGCCGGCGGCGTGCGTCGAGGCGTGGCGGTAAAGGCCCTCCAGCTTCTGCGCCATGTCGAGCAGCGTCTGGACGATCGGCTCCCTCTCGGCCTCTTCGGCAAAGCGCGGCTCGTTGGCGATGGCGTCGGCGAGCTTGACCGGGTTGGCCGGATTCTGCGGCACCATCTTGGAGAGCTTGTCGACCTGGCCATAGGGCATCTGCAGCACGCGGCCGACGTCGCGCAGCACGGCGCGCGCCTGCAGCGTACCGAAGGTGATGATCTGGCCGACCTGGTCGCGGCCGTATTTCTGCTGGACGTAGCGGATGACCTCCTCGCGCCGATCCTGGCAGAAGTCGATGTCGAAGTCGGGCATCGACACGCGGTCGGGATTGAGGAAGCGCTCGAAAAGCAGCGAGAAGCGCAGCGGATCGATGTCGGTGATGGTCGTCGAATAGGCGACCAGCGAGCCTGCGCCCGAACCGCGGCCTGGCCCGACCGGAATGCCTTGCGCCTTGGCCCATTTGATGAAGTCGGCAACGATCAGGAAGTAGCCGGGAAACTTCATCTTGGTGATGATGCCAAGCTCGAAATTCAACCGCTCGCGGTATTGCTCGACCGAGTAGCCCGCAGTCGGGCCATGCATGGCGAGGCGCGCGTCGAGCCCCTCATGCGCCTGGCGGGCCAGTTCGTCGGCTTCCGCCTGCACCGCGGCGTCATTGTCAGCGACATCGCCGCCGGTGAAGCGCGGCAGGATCGGATTGCGGTTTTTGGGATAATAGGAGCAGCGCAGCGCGATCTCGACAGTGTTGTCGATCGCTTCTGGCAGATCGGCAAAGAGCCTGGCCATATCGGCCTGGCTGCGCAGGAAATTGTCCGGCGACAGCCGGCGACGATTGTCGGCGGCGACGACCGATCCTTCGGCGATGGCGATCAGCGCGTCATGTGCGTCATAGTCGTCACGGGAGGAAAAGAACGCCTCGTTGGTGGCGACCAGGGGCAGTTCATGGGCATAGGCCAGATCGATCGAGGATTTTTCGATCACGCGATCATAACCGGAAACCCGATCCAGCTCGACATAGAGCCGGTCGCCGAACATTGCCTTGAGGGTCAAAAGCCGGGCTTCGGCCAGATCGCGGCGATCTTCCTTGAGCGCGGTGCCGATCGGTCCGCGCGGCCCACCGCTGAGGCAGATCAACCCGTCACA
>NZ_RZPH01000116.1:0-9616 GCF_004022825.1 Mesorhizobium sp. M7A.F.Ca.CA.004.04.2.1 | reverse complement strand
GGCTCGGCACCTCGCCCTCAACGGGTGCTTCTAGTCGAACTCGCGTGGGATCCGGGACCGGAGCGGCCGCAATCAGCGCCTCGGTGTAGGGGTGGATCGGCTTGGCGAAGAGCGCCTCGCAGGGCGCAAGCTCCACGATCCTCCCCAAATACATGACCGCAACGCGATGGCCGATATGCTCCACGACACCAAGGTCATGCGAGATGAAGACGAAAGCGATACCCATCTGCTTCTGGAGGTCCAGAAGCAGATTCAAGATCTGCGCCTGCACCGAGACGTCAAGAGCTGACACCGCTTCGTCGGCGATGATGAGCGAGGGATTGAGCGCTAGTGCCCGCGCAATGCCGAGCCGCTGACGCTGGCCGCCCGACAACTCGGAGGGGAGCCTGTTCATCATCTCGGGGGACATTCCGACCTTTTGGAGAAGATCCGCAGCAAGCTTGTTGCGCTGCTTCCGGCTGAGGCGCTCGAAATTCTCGAGGGGCTCGGTGATGATCTGTCCGGCGCTGAGGCGGGGGTTCAACGACGAGTAAGGATCCTGAAAGACCATCTGCATCCGACGGCGAAACGCGTGGAGCGCTTGCTTTTTGAGGCCAGCAATGTCGTTCCCGTCGATTAGAACGCGTCCGCCCGTAGGTTCCACGAGCCGCATTAAGAGCCGCGCCACAGTGGACTTGCCGCAGCCGGATTCGCCGACGATGCAGAGTGTCTCGCCCGCCTCGACCGAGAAGGATACATCCTCGACCGCCCGCACCACGGGAATGCTCTTCCTAAAGAATCCCGCGCCGAGCGGATAGTGCTTAGTCAGGTTCTCGACTGTCAGCAAAGGACCACTCATGCTCCCATCACCTCTTCGGCGCGCCAGCAAGCGGCGGCGTGGCCTGGCCTGACATCACTCAGAATGGGTGTTTTCTCGCGGCAAATGTCGATCGCAAACGAGCAGCGTGGCGCAAAGCTGCAGCCCACAATGGGGTCGCGAAGGCTTGGCACAATCCCGGGAATTTCCGGAAGGCGACTTTGTCGGCCGCGCCGCCGGTCAGGCACCGATCGCATGAGGCCCTGGGTGTACGGGTGCGCCGGACGCGAGAACAAATCTATCACGTTCGCTTGTTCCACGATCCGCCCAGCATACATTACGATCACCCGCTGGCACGTCTCGGCGACAACGCCCAGATCATGCGTGATGAACATCACTGCCGTTCCTGTGCGCTCTTTCAGGTCGACGATGAGTCGCAGAATCTGTGCCTGGATTGTGACGTCGAGGGCCGTAGTCGGCTCGTCGGCAATCAACAGGTCCGGTGAGCAGGCAAGAGCCATGGCGATCATGGCGCGCTGGCGCATGCCTCCCGACATCTCATGCGGATAGTTGTTGACGCGACGCTCGGGGTCCGCGATGCGGACGAGACGGAGCATCTCTTCGGCCTTTGCCATGCCCACCGAGCGGGAGGCTTTCGTGTGGATCTGCACCGCCTCTGCGATCTGGCGGCCGACCGTATAAACCGGGTTCAGACTGGTCATCGGTTCTTGGAAAATCATGGCGATTTGGTCGCCGCGAATTTTTCGCATCTCACGATCGGACAGGTCGAGGAGGTCGCGTCCGTGGAAGCGGACTTCACCGCCGACAGTCTTCGCGCTCAGCTTCGGCAGCAGGCGAAGAATGGAGAGGGCAGTGACGCTCTTCCCGCATCCCGATTCGCCGACGACCCCAAGCGTTTCGCCTTTCATTACCTGGAAGCTGATGCCGCCCAGGGCGCGGGTGACACTGTCTTCGCCGAAAAAATGCGTTTCGAGGTTTCGGACATCGAGAAGCAAGTCATTCCCTGCGGCTTGATGCATCTGCATGTCAGCGCCTCCGCTTGGCGCGGGGATCGAACATGTCGCGCAGGCCATCCCCCAAAAGGTTGACCGCAAGGACCGTGACGGCGAGGCAGATACCGGGGGCGAAGATTGTCATAGGAGCGATGGCAAGAAACAGGCGAGAATTCGAGATCATGTTGCCCCAACTAGCGATCTCGGGCGGCACGCCGACGCCGAGAAAGCTCAGTCCGGCCTCTGTCAGAATCGCATCTGCGCAGACTATGGCGCTCTGGACCATAAGCGGCGGAATGGTACTCGGCACGATATGCCTCCACAGCACCTTTGGCAGGCGTGCGCCTCCACAGACGGCGGCCTCAACGTAAGGGCGATCGCGAACACTCAGAACCACCGAACGAACGAGCCGGGTGACGCTTGGCATCTGTGGAATCGTGATCGCGACGATGAGAATGCCGATGCCGGGACCCGTCAGAGAGATAAGGGCAATGGCCAGCAGCATAGTCGGGATCGACATTAGGCCATCCATGACCCGCATGACGACATTGTCGAAACCGCGACTGTAACCGGCGATAATACCGATAATAAGCCCGCCCACAGCTGCGGCTGCCGCCGACATCAATCCCACCAGTAGAGAAACTCGGGCACCGAATACGGTGCGTGCGAACACGTCCCGGCCCAGATGATCACTTCCGAACCACATCTTCGCGGAAGGTGGCTGAAGGCGATTGAATGGATCCATGTTCATCGGATCGCCGCCGTACAGCGGGGCAGCGAGTGCTAGGAGGATCAACAACGCCAATAGTCCGCCGCCTATCATCACCGGCGGATGACGCCTTGCTATGCGAGGCAGGTCAGATACTCGAAAGCGGCCGGTAGGAATGTATTCAACTGGCGGGGAGAGCAGTGTCATATCAGTACCGGATCCGGGGATCGATCAGCGTGTAGGCCAGATCGACTGCGAGATTAATAAGGACGTAGAGACCTGACGTCAGGATGAGCACGCTCTGGATGATGGGATAGTCGCGGTTGTTGATCGCATCCACCACCAGGCGGCCGATACCGGGTATGTTGAACACCGTTTCGGTAAGGACCACTCCGCCGATCAGATAGGCAAAGCTTATGCCGATGACGGTCAAGATCGGGACGCCGGCATTCTTCAAGGCATGGTGGAAAAGCATGGCATAGGACGAAGCGCCCTTGGCAGCGGCGGTTCGCATATAGTCCTCCGAGAGGACCTCGAGCATGCTCGCCCGCGTAACCCGGGCGATGAATGCAATGTAGCCAAGACTAAGGGCCACGGTGGGAAGGACCAGGTGCGCGAACCAAGGTCCAAGGCCACCATCGATCGGCGCATATCCCTGGACCGGCAGCCAGTGTGCCCTGATAGCGAAGAAGTATATGAGGAAATAGCCGATGACAAAGACCGGGACGGAATAGCCAAGTGCCGAAAAGGCGGTGAGGGCGCGATCGATGAAACCGCCAGTTCGCCAAGCGGCAAGGATGCCGAAAGAAACCCCGACCGTCACCGAAAACATCATCGTCAGGAGCGACAGGGAAAAAGTCGGCTCAAGCCGCTGCGAAATGAGCTCAAGAACAGGGCGTCCGGCAAAAATCGAGGTGCCGAAATCGCCGTCAAGCATATCCCGCGCCCATCGTATGAACTGGACCGGCATTGGGTCATTCAACCCCAACTTTTCCCGGATGCCGGCGATCATCTCCGCCGTGGCCGACTTGCCGGCAATCATGTCCGCTGGGTCACCCGGCGCCAGCCTGAGAAGCAGGAAGATGAAAATTCCGACCATCACCATGACGGCCATGGCCGAAACTATCCTGCGCAACATATACGTCGCCATCAGCCTGAGGCTTTCTGCATATTCCACCAGGCAACGTATGGCATCTCCACGAGTCCGGTAAGCGATTTGCGGTGAGCACTCGGGGATACAATTTGACCTAATCTGACGTCACCGACAAATTCCCACCAAATTCGTTGCATTTTGCGAGCCAATGCCTGTCGCTCTTCAAGAGTTTCGACATCCGGCCACTTGAGCCGAAGCGCCTCAAATTCGTCGTTCTTAGGCCAGCCGAACCAGGCGGCCTTTTCCCCGCTCGCGCCAAGGAAGACCGCGGTCATTGGATCGCCTTGGGCGTAATCGAAATCATCGGTGATAAAAATGCTCCAGCCACCGCTCTCAACAGGACCCTTGTTGCCCCGGCGCGCCACAATCCCACCCCAGTCACTTGGCGCAAGCTCAGCGTTGACACCAATCTTGCGTAGTTCGGCTGCGAGAAGCTGTTAGGCATTGCTGGCAGCGGCCCAAGACGTGGGGTCGAGAATAACAACCTTCTCACCAGCATATCCCGCCTCCTGGAAGAGCTGCTTGGCCCTTTTCGGGTCGCCGCCCTTCTTGAACCATCCTGTGTTCTCGTCATTGGAATAAGGTGTACTGTTTCCGAATATCGAAGTGACGGGTCGACTATACTTTGGATCAGGGGCAGTAACGCGCAGAAACGCCTCCTGATCAACCAAGTGAAGTATTGCCTGACGCGCTTTCACGTTATCGAATGGCTTCTGAAGGTGATTCATGCGCACGCACATGTCGTTGCCAGTTTTATTCAGGACCTGAAGTTCAAGATTGGGGTCGTTTTCGATCGCAGCATAGAAATCCGCAGGTGCATCGCGAAGGAAATCAAGCTCCCCTGCTTGCAAAGCAGCCAGATTAGTCTGCGCATCGCCGCCGTTTTCCCAAATGACACGATCGACCTTAACGACTTTACCGCCTGCAAACCCGTCAGAAGCCTCGCTGCGCGGCACGTATTTCTCATTGCGATCATAGGTGAAATTCGCACCCGGCCTGGCAAGAGCATGGTTAAACTTGAATGGACCCGATCCGATGTTCGCGGTCACCTGCTCGGTCGCAGGTCGCTCTGCATCCTTTTCGCGCATAATAAACAGGACCGGCGCTGACAGCGTAGCCAGCAGATCGATCAGTACCCCTAGAGGTTCGGTGAGCGTAATTACAAAAGTTTTGTCGTCCTTTTTCGAGATATCCTTGGCACGAGACATGATCAACTGTCCGCCCGGAGCCACTTGGGCCCAGCGGCGGATCGAGGCCACACAATCGGCTGCGGTGACCGCAGTGCCATCGTGCCAACTCAAACCATCCCGGAGTTCGAAACTATAAGTCTTCTTATCGTCGGAAACGCCCCACTTCCCGACCATTTGCGGTTGTGGCATAAGCTTGCTGTCGGGGGCGAATAGCGTATCATAAACGCCCAAGCTGTGGAAAACGGTGGGGTCGGTTGTCGTGAACACCGGATCAAAGATTTGGAGCTCAACCATTACCATCCGAACCGTCCGAGCGTCCGTTGGCAATGTTTGCCCACGCAAGATCGAGGGGAATGACAAAGCCGTTCCAGCCGCCATACTTAGCTTCATGAGGTCGCGTCGAGAGATTGTCATATTCTAGTTCCCCTTTTTCTTAACGGCGGCTCAAGGCACGCCTAATGGTTAAGTTACTATGGAGCGACTTGCGGCGACTTCGTGATTTTCAACTTATACATTGATTAGCAGACTCGCCATCTGAGCAGGTCGATCTGGAGAGATCCGCCATTCGTAATCCATGAGCCATTATCTGGCTCTCCTTGCTATGAACCACTGCGGGTGTACAGCGATCTCCCTGTTCAACGCGATTGCTGACCAAACTAAGCCAAATCTGATCATCAAACCTCGTGGCGTTGTGCAGCCGGTAGTTGATAGCCGACTCAGATGGGATGGCGATGGTTTGGGCAACATCATGCTACGGGCCGCTGAGTGCTTCATAGCTCAGACACCACTTAGTTCCCTTAGTATTTCCTGGCCGTTAAACCGCCATGGTTTCGATTATTCTTTATCGTGGAGGGCTTGTCGTCAAATTCAGTTTGTGTATCGTGGCCATCTAGCGCCGAGATGGTGGATGAAAGTGCCTGCGTTCGTAGAGCGCTCTCGGCTTGGTCAGGACAACCCATACAATGCGCGCGCCATCTTGGCGGCGGGTGCGACAACGGCCTTGTTCGGGTGCATCTGGCTCTGCAAGCCGTCGAGCCAGCGTCCAAGGCGATCCCGGGCTCGATCCAGGTCGAAAGCAGGAGCGCGCGCCATGAGCGAGGACCTTGCGGACGTAGCGGTTCCCGCGCTTGGTGATGCCACAGAGCTTCTGCTCGCCTCCGGTCGAGTGTTCACGGGGGACAAGGCTCAACCATGCGCGCCCACGCTCATCTCGAAATCAGATTAGCTCAATTCACAAACTGAATTTGACATGGAGCCCCTTGAAGCGATGAATCGATGAGAGTGTCTGGGCGCCTGAAAATCCGGCCAGAGGCTCGTTCGGCTTTAACGCCATTCCGAACGGGTGGAGAACCTCGGACGAAGGCAACAGTTACCAGAATGGCTTGAACCATGAAGATTGACGAAAAATCTGTTGCCGGCAAAGAGCTGATCGTCGAGGAACAGACCCAGCTCTTGGTAGTTGGCGCGGGTCCTGCTGGTCTCGCAGCCGCTATCGACGCGGCTCGCCGAGGACTCTCGGTCGTGCTCATTGACGAAAACCCGGTTCCCTTCATAACCATGGGCAACGAGGTGCCGCTTCACTACGGACAGGGCATGTCTCCTGTAGCGCGCAACCGCAATGCTATGCTTGAGAGCTTCGTCGCTTCCGAGCCACTTATCCAGACAGCGTTCGAAGCTGGGGTTGACGTCCGGCTCGGCACCGCCTGTTGGGGTCTTTATGCGAACGGTCCCGGTGTCCACTGGCTCCCCGGCACGATCGCCGGTCTGGCCGACGAGACACGTGGCTGGCTGATAGGCGCAGAATACGTAATTGTCGCAGCCGGCCGACGCGATATCGGGCTCGGCTTCCCTGGGTGGGAGAAGCCGGGCGTAATGGGTGCCACGGCGGCGGTTTCGCTGGCAACGCGGTTCAGGGCCCTAAACCCTCGGAGAGTGTTGATCCTCGGCACGTCGGCTGAGGCGCTGGCGGCTGCCGCAGCACTCGAGAAGGCCGGCGTGGAAATAGCGGGGATCGTGGAACAGGCGGCCGAGGCTGTCGGTCCCGTACACATGGTAGACGAATTACGCGCTGGCGGCTGCGAATTCCTGACCCGTCATGTTGTGCGTGAGGTACTGGGGCGGGACTCAGTTGAAGAAGTGCTCATTTCCGCCTTGGATGAAGCCGGTCGGGCTGTTGGCAAAGAACGCCGAATCGCTTGCGACGGCGTTGTGCTGGCGGTCGGAGCCACGCCGGTTATTGATCTTCTCGCAGCGCTCGGGTGCAGGGTCGCCTTTCAGCCAGAGCGGGGCGGCTATGCGCCGGCGGTGGATGCAGGTCAGCGTACCAGTGTGCGCAATATTTTCGTGATCGGCGACAGCGCCGGCATCTGGCCTACAAAATCGTGCGATCCCAGCATCGCGGAACGCGAAGCCTTACTGGCAGTCGCCACCATCCTTGATGATCTGGGCCTTGCCGGAGACCATGCGCACGATGGAGCGCCGCGACCCGACCGGCCGGCCTACGATCTGGCAGCCTACCGTCTGGCCTGGGTACATGCCAGCGTCATCGCTGCGCGTGACGAATTCCACGTCTGTCAATGCGAGGAGATTACCGCCCGCGAGATCCTCGAGCTACGCCCCCCGCGTTATCTTGGCTGGCAAACCGAGCGCCGCAACGATCGCTCACTCTCAACCCTCCTTGGCGACGCGCCCCCAAACCCGGACCAGGTCAAGCGGCTCACTCGCGCAGGCATGGGACCGTGCCAAGGTCGGCGCTGCCGCGAGCAGATAGCTGCTTTGCTGGCCATGCAGTCCGGCGCGTCGCTAGCGGCAATTCCCCTTGCGGGCTACCGCGCGCCAGTACGACCGCTGCCGCTAGAAATTGCCAGCCAAATCCCGGAATCGCCAGATCAGGCCCGTCATTGGGCACTCTGGTTTGGAATACCATCGCAATGGAAAGCCCAATGGGAGGTTCCCGAGTTTTATACAGTTGCCACCGATCATGTTACCACCGCGGCTGCGCTTGATGAGCGAGGCGGCCATGACTGAGAACATGGGTGCATCCGTTGTGATCATTGGCGGCGGCGTCACAGGGCTGAGTGCTGGCTGGTGGCTAGCACAAACCGGCGTCGATGTTCTGGTTATAGAAAAGGGCATCGTTGGCTGGGAGGCTTCCGGCCGTAACGGAGGGGGCTGCGGACACGTTTTTTCGCCTCTTTACCCGGAGATGCTGCGGCTGTGGCCAATCATGGATGAACTGCTCGGTTATCCTACGGAGTTCTCTGCAAACCGCATCCACGTCGCCGTGACCGAGGAGCAATTGGCGGCCGCAACTCGCAGCGCCGCTGCGATGGAGCGCCATGGACACCGGTGCGAATTGCTCGACCGGACGCGGCTCCGAGAACTCGTTCCACTCGTCGGCGACAACGTTGCCGGTGCTCATTTCTATCACTTCGGGGGGCACGCCAACCCACACCGCACAGTCCAAGGCTACGCGTGGGCCATGCAGGACCACGGCGGCCAGCTCGTGCAGCACTGCGGGGTCACCGGGTTCCGCACCGAAGGCGAGCGGGTGGTAGGCGTAGACACGGAGCGCGGCCTATTTGGCTGCGATCAACTGGTCATTGCAGCCGGGCCATACACCGGGCGCTTCTCGGCGATGCTGGGGCAGGAGGTTCCTTTGGCAAGCGCGCGTGCCGAGATGATCGTTACCGAGCCGCTTCCCCTGATGGCTTATGGTGGCGTTGATGGTAACGATCTCCACGGCAGGCAGACGCTGCGCGGTAATCTGGCCTTTGGAGGCGGTCCACACGAATGGCTGGAACTAGCCGAGGGAGGCGTAATATCCAACCCCTCAACCCCCCTGATGGGTCATATAGGCCGCCGCTTGGTTGAAATGATGCCGAAGGCCGCGCATGCCCGCATTATTCGTTCTTGGGCCGGTGTGATCGAGAACACCCCCGACGGGCGCCCCGTGATCGACCGGCTCTCGACATTCTCCAACGTGGTTGTTGCCACGATGTCCAGCGTCGGCTTCGGCTTGTCGCCGTCAAGCGGGCGAGCAATCCGCGACGTAGTTGTCGACGGCGTCTGCAGCTTCGCAGACATTTCATCGTTTAGCTTGAAGCGTTTCGCCAGGCTCGAACCCAACTGGCGCCAACTGCAGGGCTGGGTTGCGATCCAATTCGGGGACGCTGCTTAGAAACATCGCGCTCAGCAGAAGCGCATCGCTGCGCGTTGCCGAAAGAAGCAGGCGGCATTGGTCATCAGTGATGCGCTTCGATTACTTGCACCCGATGTGCCCCCCTGAAATGTTCTCGCTTGAGGTTGGGTTGTCCCGTCGGCCGTGAACAATGAGAGGGATCAGGCTTCGAGCTCTTCGGCTGACTTTGTAAGGCTGCGATGAGAAGCCACAAAAATCCCTTCAGCCACCTGAGCAGGAGAGAGAAGTTATATCCGGCGGCGGCCAGGATGGCGTTGAGGGCGTCGCCCTGCTGGCCGGCGAGGTAGTTGCGGCCCATGCGGTGTTCGTTCTTGATGTGGCCCCGATGACGGGCTCGACCGCCGACCGCCGTCGCATCTGGCGCTTGATGGCTGGGGTGACGCGGCGTTTCTGGCCCGCGGTGAAGACCCTGAGCTTGTGGCTCTGGGGTGCGTTGTGGCCGCGATAGCCGGCGTCGGCGAGGATGCGGCCGATCTCGTTGCCGATGGTCTTTTCCATGTCGGGGATGACGCTTGCCAGCGTGTGGCCGTCATAGGGATTGCCGGGCAGTGCTT
>NZ_RZPH01001170.1:0-1725 GCF_004022825.1 Mesorhizobium sp. M7A.F.Ca.CA.004.04.2.1 | reverse complement strand
GCGCGTCGTCAAGCCTGAGATCGTCGGCATGATGAACTCGATGATGACGGGCACGGTTGAGATCGGCACTGCCCGGAAAGCGGCTTTCGCCTGGCCATCGGCCGGCAAGACCGGCACCAGTCAAAATTCGCGCGACGCCTGGTTCGTCGGCTACACCGCCAACCTCACCACTGGTGTGTGGTTCGGCAATGATGATGGCAGCGCGATGAAGAAGGTCACCGGCGGCGCACTGCCGGCGCAGGCCTGGCACGAGTTCATGGTTGCGGCCCACGAAGGTGTGCCGGTGCGGCCGCTGCCCGGCACCTGGAAATCGACGCCGGCCGACACAATCGTCCCCGACGAGATACCCGCGGCGAACAACACGGCGCCGGTTCCGTCGACGTCGGTCGGTCAGCAGGCACCGGCGCGGCCAGCAGCGCCGGTTGCCCAAGCGCCGGTCCGCGCGGCCCGTCCCGCCCAAACCGTCGATGCCGACGGCCCCTCCATGCCGGAGGATGACGGCGCCACCGCGTCGATCAAGCACCCGGTGCCGCCAGGCGACGTCGGCGGTCCGCGCAAAAAGCGGCAGACCTCGATCCTCGACCTCCTTGGCGGCTGATCCGATCCGCTAATTCCGTGGCTTGGCGCTGCCCAACTTCTTGCTGTCAAAGGTCAGTTTGTCGCTGTGAATCTTGCCATCGCTGATGGTGAGGTGCTTGGCGCAGGAAAGCGCGCCGGACGACTTGGTCATCAAATCATACATCAGCAGCGCCTGGTGATCGTCACCGAAGGCCGCGATCATGCGCACACCGGTCACATCCTGTGATAGTTTGGTCAGGCCCTCGAGATAGGGTTTCTTGCCGGTCGATTGCTGCATCGGCCCATCAAAGACGACGTCGTCGGCAACCAAGGATGCTGCTTTGTCGAGGTCGTGGCTTGTCCACGCCTTGGTGAAGTCGGTGGCTATGTCGAGGGGTGCTGTCTGCGTCATGGCTCTGTCCCGATTGATTTGATCTGAGACCCCGCGCCCTGTCCTGCAACTCCCGAACCAACGGCGAGCCGGCTTCCCGGTTCCTCCTCTGAGGTGAATGGTGACATTTCGGCCTCTCGCCACCTCGGCGGCGTTCGGCTACATCTGCCGGCCGGAGACCTTGAAATGACTGAGCTCGACACCCGAAAGACCATCGTGCTGACCGGCGCCAGCCGCGGCATTGGCCACGCCACCGTCAAGCGTTTTTCGCGCGAGGGCTGGCGCGTCATCACCTGCTCCAGGCAGGCTTTCGCCGAGGATTGCCCGTGGCCGGCCGGGCCGGAAGACCACATCAAGGTCGATCTCGCCGATCAGGAGGATGTCGGCATCGCCGTCTCCGAAATCCGCCACCGGCTGGAAGCGCATGGCGGCCAGTTGCATGCGCTGGTCAACAATGCCGGCATTTCGCCGAAGCTCAAGGACGGCAACAGCCGCATGGATTCGATCGACACGCCGATGCATGTCTGGCGCGACGTGTTCCAGGTCAATTTCTTCGCGCCGATCATGCTGGCGCGCGGCCTGTTCAAGGAGCTGGCGGCGGCCAAGGGCTCGATCGTCAACGTAACCTCGATCGCCGGAACCCGCGTGCATCCCTTCGCCGGCACGGCCTACGCCACATCGAAGGCGGCACTCGGCTCGCTGACGCGCGAGATGGCACATGATTTCGGCCCGCACGGCATCCGCGTCAATGCCATTGCGCCCGGCGAGATCGACAC
>NZ_RZPH01001169.1:0-1725 GCF_004022825.1 Mesorhizobium sp. M7A.F.Ca.CA.004.04.2.1 | reverse complement strand
ATCAACGACTATGAGGAAGCGCTCGCCATCGGCCGGGCGATCGGCGACAAGGTGATCGTCATCTCGACGTCGACCGGCGGCTCGCTGGCGGTCTGGGCGGCAACGCAGCCCGGTGCATCGGACGAGGTGGCGGCGATTGCGTTCATCTCCCCGAACTTCGGCGTCAAGGCTTCGGGCGCCGAGATCCTGACCATGCCGTGGGGCAAACAAATTGCCAGGCTGGTCGCCGGCAAGGAACACAGCTTCGTGCCGCGCAACGCGCTGAATGAAGAATTCTGGACCACCCGCTATCCGATCGAAGCAACCTTGCCGATGCAGGCGCTGACCGAGCTTGCCTATGGCGCGCCGGTGGAGAAGGCGACCATCCCTGCTTTGTTCATCTTTTCTGATTCGGACAAAGTGGTGCGGGCCGACCGCACCCGCGAGATTGCCGGGCGCTGGGGCGCGCCGCATGAACTGGTTCCGGTCGATGACACCGGCGACCCGGACAGTCACGTCATTGCCGGCGACGCGCTGTCGCCATCGACCACGGCGTTTCTGGCGCAAAGGATCGCCGTCTGGATCGAAGCGGTGGTGAAGTAAGCCGACGAAAAAGGGCGGCCGAAGCATCGCTTCAGCCGCCCTTTCCTTGGTCTGTCCCGGCAATCAGCCAGGCTAAGCCTGACTGATTACAACGCGATCTGGCTTACGCAGCCCGCGCAGCCGGACGCTTGCCGCCGAAGCGACGCTTGTTGTTGCCTTTGAAGGCCGGCTTGGCGCCTTCCGGCTTGCGCTCGCCTGCGAAGGCAGGCTTGTCGCCGAAGCGCTTCTTGCCAAAGCCGTTGCCCTTGTTCTCGCCACCGGGCCGCCTGCCGTCGCGACGGCCATTGCGGTCGTTGCGATCATTGGCCGGCTCGAAGCGCTCGTTCTTTTCAGCCGGATTGCGCAGCGGATCGGGGCTGCCGAGATGGTCGGCAACGATCGGCAGCTTGGTGCGGATGATGCGCTCGACCTGGCGCAGCTTGCTGTTCTCGGAAGGATCGCAAAGCGTGATCGCGATGCCGTCCATGCCGTTGCGGCCGGTACGTCCGATGCGGTGGACGTAGCTCTCGGCTTCATCAGGCAGGTCGAAATTCACGACATGGCTGATGCCGGGGACGTCGATGCCGCGCGCCGCAATGTCGGTCGCCACCAGAATGCGCACCGAGCCGTCGCGGAAATCGTTCAGCGCTTTCTGGCGGGCATTCTGCGACTTGTTGCCGTGGATGACGGCGGCCTTGAAGCCGTCGCGCTCTAGGTCCTTGGTCACCCTGTCGGCACCATGCTTGGTGCGCGAGAAGATGATGACGGACTTCATCGCCTCGTCGGCGAGCATCGTCGACAGAACCTGGCGCTTCTGCTTGGTGCGGGCAAAGACGACGCCCTGCACGATCTCGGCCGCCGCCGTGCTTTGCGGCGCGACTTCGACGCGGATCGGGTTCTTCAGCAGGCCCTTGGCCAGTTCGGCGATTTCATTGGGCATGGTCGCCGAGAACAGCACCGTCTGACGGTCGGGCGCCGTCGCCTTGGCGATGCGCTTGACGTCGTTGATGAAGCCCATGTCGAGCATGCGGTCGCCTTCGTCGAGCACCAGCCATTTGGTGTCGGCAAGCACGAGGTCGCCCTCACGCACAAGGTCGGTCAACCGGCCGGGCGTGGCGATCAGGATGTCGACGCCGGGAGCAACCTTCTTCACCTGACTGAAGC
>NZ_RZPH01001168.1:0-1726 GCF_004022825.1 Mesorhizobium sp. M7A.F.Ca.CA.004.04.2.1 | reverse complement strand
CTTCAAGGCAAAGCCGGCGGCGGATGATCCCGCTGTGCTGGCGCGGCAGGCTGAACGCAAGGCGATCCTCGCGGCCCGCGAAATCCGCGAAGCTGAAAAGGCTCGGCTGAAGCAGGAGAAGCTGGCACGCGAAGCGGTCGAGAAGGCCGAGCGCGAGGCAGCAGCCGAAGCGGCACGTATCGCCGCCGAGGAAGCTGCACAGGCTGAGGCCAAGATTCGGGAATCCGAAGAGAACGAGCGCATCGCCCGTTTTCTGGCCGACGAAGCCGAACGCAAGGCCAAGCGTGACGCGCGTTATGCGGCACGCAAGCAGCGCACCGGCAGGACGCCGCCGGGCTTCTCCGCCCGCTAGCCTCAGGATTACCGAAGCAGCCAGCTTCGACAATCAGGGTCGCCTCACAGCGGCCCTGAAGGTGTTTGTCCCATGTCGCCCAAATATTGGTCCCGGTTCTGGGAGGATGACATGCGCAAACCAAAAGACCGTCAGGCGGCGAACTTCAGCCCCATGATGCCGCAGACGATGAGCGCGATGCAGGCCAGCCTGATCGCGGTGGCTGGTTCGCCGAGCAGCCAGATGCCGAGCAGTGCCGTACCGACGGTGCCGATGCCGGTCCACACCGCATAGGCGGTGCCAACGGGCAGCGCCTTCAGCGCCAGGCCGAGCAGAGTGAGGCTGACGACCATAGAGGCAACGGTCAGCACGGTCGGCACCAGTTTCGAGAAGCCATCTGTGTATTTGAGGCCGATTGCCCAGCCGATCTCGAACAGGCCGGCGAAAAAGAGAAGAATCCACGACATCGACAACGCTCCATCAGAGCATCGGACCGAAAGGTGATTTCGGCGTCCGACGATCAGTCAAACAATGGCGGGTCGTCCCGTCCGGATTTTGGGGAAGCGCGAGGTCGTCCCCGCCATGCCAATATAGGAATTTCGAGCGCTCGATCAACAGCGGCCGGCAACAGTGTCGCCGGCCGTAACCCTTATTGCGAAGTGGATCGCCGGACCTACTTGTCCTTGAGCTTCATCGCCTTGACCGGCGGCGCCTTCAGCGCGGGAGCCGGAGCGGGCTTCTTGGCGTCCTTCTTCGGCTTGCGGGCTTCCTTGCCTGCCTTCATCGCACCTTTAGCCATGATTCGTACCTCCTGATGTGGGACGCCAAGTGAAACAAGAGAACCGCCCGACCGCAAGGGGTTAGCGACCGTTGCCGGCGTCGCCGGATCGCTTTCAACCGGTTTCTAATTTGCTCGTAAACCATGACGGTCCGTGCGATGGTCATTTTCGCACTGCAGCATCGACCCGAGCTTCGCCGGGTGATCGTCAGGCAGGCCGTCAGGACGACAATGCGAATCCACATCGGCTGCGAGATGAGCTTCGACTTTCCGCAGGAAACGCCGCTCATCGCGATGCTGAATGTGCATTATTCGCGTGCCTCCGATCTCGAGCGGCCGGATTTCCTGATTTCCAACCCGCCGGTGCCGATCGAAAGCTATCGCGACAGTTTCGGCAATTGGTGCAACCGGTTCGTCGCGCCGCCCGGGCGTTTCACCTTCGGCACCGACGCGGTGATCCGCGATCCCGGCACTTTCGAGATGGGCGATCTGATGGCCTGGCAGCACGAGGTTCGCGACCTGCCGGCGGACACGCTGCTGTTCCTGCTGCCCAGCCGTTTTTGCGAAAGCGACCTTCTGGCTGATGAAGCGTGGCGGCTGTTCGGCAACACGCCGCT
>NZ_RZPH01001167.1:0-1730 GCF_004022825.1 Mesorhizobium sp. M7A.F.Ca.CA.004.04.2.1 | reverse complement strand
GGCTGACACGCTGCGCTCGCTCGACGCCATGGAGATGCCGGCGGGATTCGATATCCGCATTATCGTCGCCGACAATGACGACACCCCGACGGCCCGTGACCTGGTGGCGGCGCTGTCGCGGGAATTGACGGTGCCGATCCACTATCGGCATGCCCCGGCGCGCAACATCTCGATCGCCCGCAATGCCTGCCTCGATGCGAGCACAGCGGATTTCGTCGCCTTCATTGATGATGACGAAACGGCCACGCCTCAATGGCTCGCTGAATTGGTCGCGATGGCGCAGCAAAGCGGTGTCGCCGTCGTGCTCGGCCCGGTCAGGGCGCGCTATCGCCCGGATGCGCCGGACTGGATGCGGCGCGGCGATTTCCATTCGACCTTGCCCATCTGGGTGCGCGGCGAGATCCGCACCGGCTACACCTGCAATGTTCTGCTGCGGATGGGCTCGGACAGCCTGCGCGGCCGCCGCTTCAGCCTGGCGCGTGGCCAGACCGGCGGCGAGGACACCGAATTCTTCGA
The DNA here is from genome assembly GCF_004022825.1 of Mesorhizobium sp. M7A.F.Ca.CA.004.04.2.1. Taxonomy (NCBI): domain Bacteria; kingdom Pseudomonadati; phylum Pseudomonadota; class Alphaproteobacteria; order Hyphomicrobiales; family Phyllobacteriaceae; genus Mesorhizobium; species Mesorhizobium sp. M7A.F.Ca.CA.004.04.2.1. The sequence continues at coordinate 1,214 of NZ_RZPH01001167.1, read as the reverse complement.
CCAGATGCACAAGGCCGGCGGCCGCATCGCCTTCGCGCCCAAGGCGTGGGTCGACGAGGTGGTGCCGCGCTCAAGGGCGGCATTCGAATGGCTCGGCCGCCGCCGCTTTCGCGTCGGCCAGACGCATGGCCATCTCCTGGGCAGTAGCGCCAGCAGCATCGGCCTGGTCAAGCAGGTCGGCCTGGCCTCGGCAAAGGCCATCTATTGCTTCGCCTCGGCACTTCCGGTCGTCGTCAGTCCAGTCCGCAGGAACCGCAGCGTGCTGCGCGGCATTATGCATGTTGGTGTCGTCAGCGGCCTCGTCGGCATCCGCGAAATTCGCCTCTATGGCCAGCCGTCGCCACAGGAGGGAGGCAAGCGTGCAGCCTGACGTCAGCTCTGTCCCGGATGTTTCCTTCGTTATTGCCGCCTACAACGCCGAGGCGACCCTTGATCGGGCGATTGCCAGCGCCATCGCCCAGAAGGGTGTCAGCGTCGAAATCATCGTCGTCGACGACAAGTCGCGCGATGCGACGCTCGACGTGGCGCGGGCCTACCCCGGGGATATCGTCCGTGTCGTCGCCCTGGCCAGCAACCGCGGCCCTGGCGGCGCCAGGAATGCCGGCCTCGACGCCGCCCGCGGCAGATGGATCGCGGTTCTCGATTCCGACGACGCGGTCTTTCCCGGCCGGCTCGCGGCCATGATCGCTCGTGCCGAAAGCGCGGATGCCCAGATCGCCGTCGACAATCTGCAGGTCGTTCGCGAGGACGGCGTCATCGAGGACGCGATGTTTCCGCGGCAATATCTGGAAGGCTTGCGCGAGATTTCGCTGGCCACCTACATCGCCGGCAACGTCGTCTTCGAATCCAAGTTCAACCTCGGCTATCTCAAGCCGATCTTCCAGCGCGAGTTCCTGAACGAACACCGGCTTCGCTATGACGAAAAGCTGAGGATCGGCGAAGACTACATCCTGTTTGCCGGCGCCCTGGCCAAGGGCGGAAAATGCGTCGTCGAGCCCGATATCGGCTATGCCTATCATATCCGCAGCGGCTCCATCTCGCGCGTGCTCGAGCTTCACCACGTCGAAGCGATGCGCAGGGCGGATGCCGTGTTCGCTCAAACCCATCGGATGGATGAGGCCGCGCAGGCCGCGTTTGCACGGCGCGGCCGCAGCCTGCGCAAGGCGGCATCGTTTCTGTCACTGGTACAGCACATCAAGGCGCGGTCCCCGCTC
>NZ_RZPH01001166.1:0-1733 GCF_004022825.1 Mesorhizobium sp. M7A.F.Ca.CA.004.04.2.1 | reverse complement strand
GCTTTTCCTTGTCGTAGTCGGAGGTCGTCTCCTCGATCTGGCCCTTGATCTGGGCGACGCGCGCCTGGATGGTCGCCTTGGTGCCGGCCCCGTCGATGATCGTGGTGGTGTCCTTCTCGATCAGCACACGCTTGGCGCGGCCGAGCATCTCGATGGTGACGTTTTCGAGCTTGATGCCGAGGTCTTCCGAGATCATCTGGCCTGATGTCAGCACGGCGATGTCTTCCAGCATTGCCTTGCGGCGATCGCCGAAGCCCGGCGCCTTGACGGCCGCGACCTTGAGGCCGCCGCGCAGCTTGTTGACGACCAGCGTCGCCAGAGCCTCGCCCTCGACGTCCTCGGAGATGATCAGCAGCGGCCTGCCGCTCTGCACCACCGCTTCAAGGATCGGCAGCATCGCCTGCAGATTGCCGAGCTTCTTCTCGTGGATGAGGATGTAGGGCTCTTCCAACTCGACGCGCATCTTGTCGGCATTGGTGACGAAATAGGGCGAGAGATAACCGCGGTCGAACTGCATGCCTTCGACGACGTCGAGTTCGGTCTCGGCCGTCTTGGCTTCCTCGACGGTGATGACGCCGTCATTGCCGACCTTGTCCATCGCCTTGGCGATCATCTCGCCGACGCTGGCATCGCCATTGGCGGCGATGGTGCCGACCTGTGCGATCTCGGCCGACGACTTGACCTTCTTGGCGCGCGCCTGGATTTCCTTGACCACGGCGGAAACCGCCTGGTCGATGCCGCGCTTCAAATCCATGGGGTTCATGCCGGCGGCGACCAGCTTGGCGCCTTCGCGCAGGATCGAGGCGGCCAGCACCGTGGCGGTGGTGGTGCCGTCACCGGCGAGGTCGTTGGTCTTCGAGGCCACTTCGCGCACCATCTGGGCGCCCATGTTCTCGAACTTGTCGGCAAGCTCGATTTCCTTGGCGACGGTGACGCCGTCCTTGGTGATGCGCGGCGCGCCATAGGCCTTGTCGATGATGACGTTGCGGCCCTTGGGGCCGAGCGTGACCTTCACCGCATTGGTGAGGATCTCGACGCCGCGCAGCATGCGGTCGCGCGCGTCGGTGGAGAATTTGATTTCCTTGGCAGACATGATTTTTATCCAGTTCGTTCGGAGAAAATGAGGTCAGGCAGCTTTCTTGGCGGCCACGGTCTTGTCGGTTGCGGCCGTCTCGCTCTTGTCGATAACGCCCATGATGTCGGCTTCCTTCATGATCAGAAGGTCCTCGCCGTCGATCTTGACCTCGGTGCCCGACCATTTGCCGAACAGGATGAAGTCGCCGGCCTTGACGTCGAGCGGAACAAGCGTGCCGTTTTCGTCGCGTGCGCCAGGGCCGACGGCGATGACTTCGCCCTCCTGCGGCTTTTCCTTGGCAGTGTCGGGGATGATGATCCCGCCCTTGGATTTGATATCGCCTTCGGCGCGACGAATGACGACGCGGTCGTGGAGTGGCCGAAATTTCATGGGAACTTTCTTTCTGGGGCCGGCACAGGCGGCCACGCCCCTCCTCTATAGACGCGTTGGCACTCGATAGATAGGAGTGCCAAAAATTATTCGCGGGCCAAATTAAATATTCAAAAGTATTATTTCAGCTGGCCGTTTCGTGATATCCGCAGAATGTCAAATAATTCAAAAGATTGAATTTTGCCGATCGAGTGCCTATTTATCGGACAAGTTCACTTTCACGATTTCAGGCACAAGGGAGATTTCTTCGATGGCCGAAGGCAATCAG
>NZ_RZPH01001165.1:0-1736 GCF_004022825.1 Mesorhizobium sp. M7A.F.Ca.CA.004.04.2.1 | reverse complement strand
CAGCAAAGCCAGCGCGGCTCCTTCGCCCTGCCGTGCCTGTTCGAGCCCGTTCAAGGCCACTTCGAGCGCGGCCATGACCGCGGCATCGAGCGCGGCCCTCGCCTCCTCGGTTTCGACGGTTTCAGGAATGTCGAGCACGCCGCGCAGCGAAAGCAATCCATCCGACGTCGCCGCAGCAACGCCGAATTGCTCCTGCAGCCGTTTGGCGAGCCCAGCAAGGTCCTTCAGGAAGGCTTCGTTGACGACCGGCTGCGCCTGCGCGCCAACGGCACGGCCGATGGTCAGCGTCGCCTGGAAATTGCCGCGTGCAAAACGTTTCTGAAGTATTTGCCGGACAGCAGGTTCCAACCGCTCGAAGCCTTGCGGCAGCCGCAGCCGTACCTCGACGCTCTTGCCGTTGACGGACTTGACCTCCCAGGCGATCGAGGTGCCTTCGTGCTCGGCGACGGCACGTGCAAAACCGGTCATGCTCTGCAAATTCATATCGCCCACACGTCCCTGGCACATCGCCCTGAACCGGCTTTCCGGACAGAGCGAGTGCGGCTTGAAAAAGATTGCGCCGCAGGCGCGTCGAAACCGGACGCGCGGCGCTCTTCCAAATGTCAGGGCGTTGCCTGCCGGGCAACGCCTTCCTTCATTTACTGGGCAGCGCCCGCGTCACCGCCGCTGTCGTCGGCACCGTCAGCCGGCCCACTGCCAGCGGGTTTGACGGCATTGCTGTCGCCGGTGCCAGTCGTCTTGGCGGCTTTGGCGGCATCATCGGCCTGCTTCTTCAGCAACGCGCGATAGCGGGCGACGTTCTCGTTGTGCTCGTCCAGCGTCGCGGCAAAAACGTGCCCGCCGGTGCCGTCGGCAACGAAATAGAGGTCGGCGGTCTTCGACGGATTGGCCACCGCCTCCAGCGCTGCACGACCCGGATTGGCGATCGGCGTCGGCGGCAAGCCATTGATCACATAGGTGTTGTAGGGCGTCTGTTTCTGGATGTCCGACTGGTAGATCGGCCGGTCCGCCGGCTTTCCCTTGCCGCCGAACAGCCCGTAGATGATGGTCGGATCGGATTGCAGGCGCATGCCCTTGGCAAGCCGGTTCAGGAAGACGGCGGCAACTCGCGAACGCTCGTCACCCTTGCCCGTCTCCTTCTCGACGATCGAGGCCAGCGTGACGAACTCCTCGACGTTGGCCAGCGGCAGGTCAGGCGCGCGCCGCTGCCAGACATCGTCGACCAGCTTCTTCTGATCCGCCAGCAGCTTATCGACCATCTGCTGGCGTGTCGCTCCGCGCGTGAAGCGCAGCGTGTCGGTGGCGAGGCTGCCCTCCGGCGGCGTGGTTGCCGGCATGTCGCCGCTCAAGGCATTCTCCTCGGCGATGCGCTGCAATGCCTGGTCGACCGTCAGTCCTTCAGGAATGGTCAGCGAATACATCACCGACTTGCCGCTCTTCAGAAGCTCCATGATATCGCGCATGGATGCCCTGGGCTTGATCTCGTACTCGCCGGCTTTCAGCGCGGAATCATTGCCGAAGGCCCGCACGCCAAGGCGGAATACCCGGGCGTCGCTGATCAACCCGCGGCGTTCGAGCTGGTCGGCGATATCCTGGACGCCGGTGCTCGGCTTGACCAGGAAGGTGTCGCCATTGGCCGAAGGTCCGGGTTCGGTGAATTCCTGCTTGCCGAAATAGACCGCGACGCCGGCCGCCAGAACCACCAGCATCACCGAGGAGATGACGAAGTTCATGAA
>NZ_RZPH01001164.1:0-1738 GCF_004022825.1 Mesorhizobium sp. M7A.F.Ca.CA.004.04.2.1 | reverse complement strand
CAACCCGGCGACGGCGCCGAGCGTCGAGCTCTTGCCGGCGCCGTTGGCGCCGACCAGCGCGATGATCTCGCCGCTGCCGACGGTGAGGTCAACGCGGCGCACCGCCTCGACCTCGCCGTACCGGATTTTCAGGGCTTCGACGCTCAGCATGACATCACGGCGCCGGAACGTCGGCAGCGTCGGGGATCAGGGTCTGGACATGCTTGCCCTCGCCGCCCTCGTAGCGCATCAGCGCCACCGGCCGCAGCGGCATGCGATCGGTGCCGGCATAGGTGATCTTGCCGGTGATGCCTTCGAAATCCTTAAGGCCGGCGATGGCGTCGCGGATCGCTTTCGGGTCGTCGGAGCCGGCCGTCTTGACCGCCTGGTCGAGGATCAGGCCGATCTCATAGCCATTGACTTCATAGGTCGATTCCGGTGCGTGGCCTGCATATTTGGTGAAGGCGGTATTGAAGGCCTCGAGCTTGCTGCCCGGCTCGGCATAGCCGGCCGCGGTGTAGACGACGCCGTCGACCAATTTGCCGAGCGCCTTGATGGTCGGCGTGCCGATGGCATCGGCGCCATAGACCGGGATGGTGACGCCGGCGCCACGCAATTGCTGGATGAAGGCCGGGAAATCCGGCTCATAGGCCGCCGTCATGATCAGGTCGGGCTTGTCGGCTAGGCCCTTGATATTGGTGATCTCGGCGGAAAAATCGGGCTGGCCCATGCTGAAGGTGCCGCGGCCGACAATGGCGCCGCCCTTCTTCTCGAACACCTTGCCGAAATATTCCGGCAGATTGGCGGTGTAGGTGGAGTCCGGCGAAGTCAGCAGGAACACCTTCTTCTTGCCTTCCGAGACGGCGAAGTCGGCGACCGCCGTCGCCTGCACATTGTCGGCCGGATAGGTGCCGAACATGACGTCGCCGACCGCGCCGGTGAGCACCGGGGCGGAGCCGCACAGCGTCAGGGTCGGAATGCCAAGCGGCTGGGTCAGCTGGCCGGCGGAAATCGAGGGATCGGCATCGCACGGCGTGATCATGATCTTGGCGCCGGCGTCGATCAGTTCCTGGGCGACAGTGGCAGTCTGCGCGGTATCGGAGCGCGTGTCCTTGATCAAAAGCTTGACGGTGTATTTGCCAGCGAGGCCACCCTTGGCGTTGAGCTCGTCGAGCGACATGCGCAGGCCGGCAAGTGCCGGCTGGTCGTAAGGGGCAAGGCCGCCGGTCTGCGCGGTCGCGGCACCGATGATGATCTCTTCGGCGCTGGCCGTCGAAATGGCGGCGATGCTGAACACGGCAGCGCACAAAGCGGCGCGATGGAGGCGATAGAGGCTTGGCATGTCGGTTCTCCTTCTGGATTTCTTATGGTTGGCTGTCGTTGCGGGTCATGCGGTCTGGTTTTCAGGCGTTTCGGTCTTGGCGCGCGCCGTGCGGCTGCCGAGATAGGCTGCGATCACGGCAGGGTTCTTCTGAACGTCGCCCGGCGTGCCGTCGGCGATGACGCGGCCATGATCGATGACGACGATGCGCTCGCACAGGTTCATCACCAGCCGCATGTCGTGTTCGATCAGCACAATGCCGATGCGGCGCTCGGTGCGGACCGTCGAGAGGATCGAAACCAGTTCGGCGGTCTCGACGGCGTTCATGCCGGCGGCCGGCTCGTCGAGCAGCAGGAAGCGCGGCTTCAACGCCAGGGCGCGTGCCACTTCGAGCCGACGGCGCTGGCCATAGGCAAGCCTGGCGGCCGGGTGATCGGC
>NZ_RZPH01001163.1:0-1740 GCF_004022825.1 Mesorhizobium sp. M7A.F.Ca.CA.004.04.2.1 | reverse complement strand
GCTCAGCATGGCGACACGGTGAAGCGGCGATCGTGGAGCTTTATTGCGGCGTTGACAAGCGGCGCATTCTGGATGAGTTCGAGGCGGTAACCGGCTATTATTCGCAAGCGCGCGATCCGTCTTATGAACCGTCGTGAGCAGAGGCCGTCTGCGGGCAAGAGCCGCAGCCGCTGTTACGGCAGCGATGTCCGCGACGCGCTCATCGTGTTGTGGGAGGATTCGGAGCGGCTGGGTCCGCATCGACGCTCGCGGCGGCCAGCGCCGCCGGGCAGGAATGAGTTCGCAGTTCGCCGCTCGGTGCCAGCCCGCACCTTCGGCGATTGGAAAGATCCGCCGCCCGGCTTTGTTGAGCGCATTCGGGCACGTCTTCGTCAGGGAGCTTCGTGCAGACGATAGTGCTGACCGGATTGCCGCCGGCTGGACCGATTGCATTCCGCTCCGCACGCGCGACAGCGGCAATGTGATCATGGCGATCAAGCAGGCCCGCTCCCGGTTTCGCTGACCCTGTGCTGCTGTTTGCCGGCATCCGCCCGCACAGGAAGAGCTTGTAAAAGCGGTCGGTGCGGAAATCGAGGAGCCGTTGGTCGTCGATCTTCAGCCTGAACGCGGTCGTTTGCTGGTGCCGCAAATCGGCTGTTGCATGTACATCCCTGTCAGACGTCAGTTTTCCTCGCCTATTTTGGTGTCGAGCGCGAAGTGCTCCAACCAGATTGCAAGGCTTTTTGGAAATGAGAGCGGCTTTGCGCAGGGCGCTCCGTTGTTGAGCATTCAAGCTACCAAGCCAATGACGCGCAGGTTCCACCAGGCTCGCCAGCCTTGAAGGACAGCGAAAAAAGCAGAGCACGACAGACACAACAGTGCATCAGGACGCCGCAGTCGTTGAAGATGGTGCGCTGCATCCATACCGTGGATGCATTCGATCCAAATAATCGATTTGTTCAATCAGTTTCTCGAAAGCTAACCCTACCCTCTGTGGGAATCGGGCTCTGAGCCGCGACGCTGCCTTGCGAGCGCAGGGGCTGCACGTAGGAGAGATGATGCAACGAGAAATCGCACGCGGGTTGCTGGCCTCGTGGGTTCGCCGACCGGCGTATTTGAGCCCGTCAGTTGGTCCTCACCCGCGCCTATTGCCACCGAGCGACTTGCATGTCCCTCCGACTCGGACCAGTTCCGAGAGCTGCGACGAGTTGCGCGCCGTGTGCTCCGATCAGATGGCCGCCGGTGACGCGTTCGATGGGCCGTCCCTCTTCGAGAGGAGATGAAATGCGAACGCTGCTCGTGGATCATCATGCGGATCTTGCGCGCGCCATGCGACTTGCGCTCGGGGATGGCGGCTTCGTCGTTGATGTCGTTGGTACTCTGGAACTGGCTTCGAGTGCATTTTCTTGCGCCAGCTATGAAATTCTCCTGCTGGAATTGGCTCTGCCAGATGGCGATGGCTTGGGTTGGCTGAGGCAGTTGAGGACCCACGGGCATTCAGTTCCTGCCGTCATTATGAGCAGCCTTAACGATCTCGATAAGCGAATTGCGATCTTCAACGGTGGTGCGGACGACTTTCTGCTCAAACCCATCTCTACCGATGAGCTTATTGCCAGAATGAGAGCCATTCTGCGCCGGGCGACACAGATGACCGACCTGAGGCTCGTATTTGGCAATCTCGACTTTGATCCGGTCGCCCGCCAGGTTTTCGTTGATGGGCACCCAATGATGATCGCACGTCGCGAACTCTGTGTTCTAGAG
>NZ_RZPH01001162.1:0-1741 GCF_004022825.1 Mesorhizobium sp. M7A.F.Ca.CA.004.04.2.1 | reverse complement strand
CCTGTATCCTTCGCCAGAGCGCGATATTTGGCGGCCTGGGCGCCTTCCAGGTCGTTGGCACCGGTCGTGTAGAGCGCCGAGGAATAGGTCATGCTCGGATCGAGCCATTCCTTGTAGAAGGCGTTGCCGAGGTCGTAATGCGCCGAGATATTGCGTTTCGAACCGGTGCGCGTGTTCTGGTTGAACCAGTGGCGGATGCGCTGGACGGTGTTGATCAGCCAACTGGTGCCGCCCGCGATACGCTCGCCAATGACCGAATTGACCACGAACAGCTCCAGGAAGCTGGTCACATCAGGGCTTTCCCAATCGCCGTCCATATAGGATTCGGCAACGCCGATCGTGCCGCCGGAAAAGGCGCGGCCGGGCAAGCGCCAATTCTTCAGCACCAGTTCGGCATCCGGGCCAGGTCCCTTGCCGCCGACGAGCACGGCGCGGCCGTCCGGCAGCCTCACCCTGAGCGAACCGCGAGGCAGGTTCATCGCCGCCGACAGCACCATGCGCGCTTTCGCCGGCAGACCTTTGACGATCTCCGCGAAGTTGAATTCATCGAGCCTGACCGCGTCGCTCAATGCTACGCCAACATGTTCCTTTTGCGCCATCTCATGCCCCTGGATTTCCGCGGTGCCGGCGCAAATTGCCGGACCACGGTTCTCTTGGATCATTCGCCAGCTTCGAACGCCGCCGCGACCGGTTCGTCGGCGAGCGGGCTCGAACGAAGTGCGCGCCCCCTACCAGAGCTTCAGCGCTTCCCGGTGAATCCGTGCGACAATCTTCCACGTCATGCGGGGAAACTTCAAGGGGCAGGCTGCAAGCGGGGCTGTGCCAAGCAGATTGCTCCCGCCGGCGGGCATCTGTGCCTGTGCACAGCCAAGGCGCAGCGCGTCAAAAAACGCCTATGACCGCAGAATTCCTTGTGCGATAGATTTAGCCATGCGTTATGTAATCGTCATTGCCGCCATCGCATTTTTTTTGATCTGGGATGGCATGTACAATCAGGGCCGCTATCTCGACACCGCTGTGAGAGAGCTTAGCCATGTTGTGCGATATGTTACCAGCAAAGCTTAACTCCAGTGGCAGCAGCCGCGACATCCTTGTCGATTGACGCCAACGTCCTGCCGTCACAAAAGACCCCGGCACTTTGATCGAGGAGGCGGGGTTGATCCGGCATATCGTTTTCTTCAGCGCGCGGCGAAAAGAGGATGTCGAGGCCGTGCGCACCGGCTTGCTGGCGCTCGGCGACATTCCTCATTCCAGCCTGTTCGAGGTCACGCTCAACACCAAGGTGGACCCGCTGTCCGATGAGGTCGACGTGGTCGTCTATGCGGAGTTCGCCGATGACGCCGCGCTGGCCGCCTACAAGGCGCACCCGCTCTACGCGCAGACCACCAGCAAGGTCAAACCAATGCGTGAACTGCGCTATTCCGCCGATGTCGTCGCGGGGAGCTGATCGAACCTTGCTCCAAGGGCGCCTTTCGACGGCCGGTGAATTGACGGGCGAACTGGCCGGTATTGCGATCAAGTCTTGAACGGCTTTGCGGAATGATGCACATCGCGCCTGCATGACCAAAACCGCAGCCGCAGGCACTCATCCGCTCGATCATCTGGTGCTGCCGACGCACAGCCTCGATGTGGCGCGAGGCCGGCTCACCGCGCTTGGCTTCGTCGTTGCCCCGGCCGGTATCCATCCGTTCGGAACGGAAAACTGCTGTGTTTTCCTGGCCGACGGCACCTATCTCGAACC
>NZ_RZPH01001161.1:0-1753 GCF_004022825.1 Mesorhizobium sp. M7A.F.Ca.CA.004.04.2.1 | reverse complement strand
CGCCGGCGCTGGTCGGCGGCATCCATGTGGTGCCGGAGTTTCTCGGCAACCGCGCACCTTTCGCCGACCCGGACGCGCGCGCGCTGATCGCCGGGCTCGATCTCGACACCAGCCTCGACAGCCTGGTCGGGCTCTATGTCGCCGGGGTCTGCGGGCTGGGCTATGGCGCGCGCCAGATCGTGCGGGCCGAGCATGACAAGGGCATTGCCGTCGACACCATCGTGGTCAGCGGCGGCGCCGGCCAAAGCCCGCTGGTGCGCCAGCTGCTTGCCGATACCACAGGCATGGTGGTGGTGGCGTCGACCTCGCCGGAACCGGTGCTGCTCGGCTCGGCTATGCTGGGCGCGGTCGCCGCCGGTGCCTACAGGGATCTGACGGGGGCGATGGCCGGCATGTCGGAACTCGGCGAGGTCTATCATCCCGACGCTACGCTGGGCGGCTGGCATGCAAAACGCTTCGCGGCGTTCGAGCTGCTGCAGCAGGCGGGCAAGGCGATCAGGGGCTGAGAAACTGTTTCGAAAGGCCAGCGACTCCTGCCCGGCTCTGTCAGGAGTGTGGCGAACACCGCTTGGCGATGATGCCGGAAGCTGGCAGCTTTGTTCCGTCGCGACGAGGTAGGCGGCAGGAGCAGGAGGCCTGATGGCAGACGACAAATCGCCAGTGCCATTCGCATCGGACAGCGTGCCATGGACGGAATGGTCCGATGTGCCGCGCTTTGCCGTGCGCTACCGGCATCTGTCGCTGGCCGCCCTAGGCGAGAATTACCATGTCGGCGTGGCGATCGAGGAACTGCCGCCGGGCAAGCAGACCTCACCGGCGCACTACCACATTTTCGAGGAAGAGCATGTCTTCATCCTCGAAGGGGCGCTGACCGCTTATGTCGGCGACGCCGCCTACGCCATGAAGGCCGGCGACTACATCTGCTTTCCGGCTGGTGCTGCGGCGGGGCATTGCCTCATCAACACCGGCGACGCGCCGTGCCGCTATGTCATCGTCGGCGAGCGCAACCCGAATGACGTGGTCGTCTACACCGCCTCCAACAAGGTGCTGGTGCGCGCGCTGGGTAGCCGTGCGCTCTTCGATCTCGCTGCAACTCGAACCTACTGGGACGGCGAGAACACCGGCCTTGCCGCCGGCGATCCGCTGCCGTCGGGTGTGATGTCCGGTATCACCAAACCCCCAGCCGTGCCGATCCCGCCTGTCGCCAGCGATGCCGTCGAATGGAAGGTCGAGGGCGAAGGCCCGCGGTTCGGCGGCCGGTCCAGGCATCTGACCTATGCGGCTTTGGGACTACCAGACTATCATGTCGGCATGCTGATCGAGGCGCCGGCCCCCGGCATGCGCCTGGCGCCCAGGCACTACCACATGCTCGAAGAGGAGCACGCGCTGATTCTGGAAGGGCAGGTGACGCTGCTGCTTGGCGAGGAGCGTCACGAGATGAAGGCCGGCGATTATGTCTGCTTTCCCGCCGGCCTGGCGGTCGGGCATTCCTTCCTCAACAGCGGTACGGAACCGTGCCGCTATCTGATGATCGGCGAGAAAAATCCCAACGAGGTCTGCGTCTATCCCGATTCCAACAAGATGGCGGTCGACGCCTTGCGCCGGCGCGACGGCATTTTCGACATGGGAGCGGTGAGGCGGTACTGGGACGGCGAGGAGACGGAATAGCGCCCGGCGGTCCCGGGTTCACAGTTCCTTCTCCGCCAGCTCCCTGAATTCGTCGGGAACCGAGCGCGCGGCCTCCAGTGCCACC
>NZ_RZPH01000115.1:0-9543 GCF_004022825.1 Mesorhizobium sp. M7A.F.Ca.CA.004.04.2.1 | reverse complement strand
GCCTCGTCACCGGCTATTTTCGCGGCCTCGTCGACGATGTCGTCAGCCGAATCCTGGAAGCCTTCATGGCGATCCCGGTGGTCATCGTTGCGTTGCTGGCGATCGTTGCGCTCGGTACCTCGAAGACGACGGTCATCGTTGTCATCGGCTTAAGCTTCGCGCCGATCATCGCGCGCACCGTGCGCTCGGCGGTGCTGGCCGAGCGCGAGCTCGACTATGTCGCCGCCGCACAACTCAGGCATGAAAGTGCCCTGCATACGATGTTCGTCGAGATCCTGCCCAACGTCATCCCGCCGATCCTGGTCGAAACCACCGTGCGGCTCGGCTATGCCATTTTCGCCGTCGCCACGCTCTCCTTCATGGGCTTTGGCATCCAGCCGCCCTCGCCCGACTGGGGGCTGTCGATCTCCAACAATTACGGCATGATCGGCGGCGGCTTCTGGTGGACGGTGCTGTTCGATGCGCTCGCCATCGCTTCGCTGGTGATCGGCGTCAATCTGGCGGCCGACGGCGTTCACGGAGCGCTCAATGACTAACTCCGCCAAGGCCGAAAACGCACTCGAACTCACCGATCTTTCGGTTGCCTACCGCGTCGCCGGCCGCAATCGCGCCGTGCTGCGCAACCTCAGCCTCACCATCGGCCAGGGCGAAGCCTATGGGCTGGTCGGCGAGTCCGGTTGCGGCAAGTCGACAGTGGCGCTCACCGTCGTGCGCTATCTGCCGAGAAATGGCTCGATCACCGGCGGCGCGATCTCGCTCGACGGCCAGAATGTGATGAAACTTGACGCCGAAGCGCTCAGGCGGGCGCGCGCGGAAAGCGTCTCCATGGTCTATCAGGACCCGGGCAAGGCGCTGAACCCATCGATCCGCGTCGGCCGTCAGCTGACCGAGATTTTTGAACTCGGCGGCGTTTCGGGACGAGCGGCCACTGACCGGGCGATTGCGATGCTGAACCGAGTGCGCATCTCCGACCCGACAAGTGTCATGCAGCGCTACCCGCACCAGCTTTCCGGCGGCATGCAGCAACGCTTGGCGATTGCCATGGCGCTGGCCAACGATCCGTCGATGCTGATCCTCGACGAGCCCACCACCGGCCTCGATGCGACGGTGGAGGCCGAAGTGCTCGACCTGATCGCACAGCTCAGGCAGGAACTGTCAGCCTCTATCCTGTTCATCAGCCACAACCTCGCCGTCGTTTCCAACATGTGCGACCGGGTCGGCGTGCTCTATGCCGGCATGCTGGTCGAGGAAGGACCAACGGAGGTCGTGTTCAACGATCCGCGCCACCCCTACACGGTGGCGCTGCTGCGCTGCCTGCCGCGCGGCGGCCAACGCAAGGATCAGGGCCGGCTCGACACCATTCCGGGTTTCCTGCCCGGCATCGGGGCCGACATCAAGGGCTGCGCCTTCGCCGATCGCTGCGCGCTCGCCGACGATCGCTGCCGCAGCGAATTGCCGCCGCTCTATGATCTGGGCGGCCGGCTGTCGCGCTGCTTCCATCACGACAAGGCGCAGGCGCTGCCGCGCGCGACACCGAGCGATGTGGCGCCCGCCCCAAAGCCGGCGGCAGCACCAGTGCTGCGCGTCGCCGGGTTGAACAAGACCTATTCCAGCCACGGTCACGCACTGCGCGCCGTCAAGGATGTCTCGGTCGATTTGCGGCCCGGCGAGACGCTCGGGCTGGTCGGTGAGTCCGGCAGCGGCAAGACGACCTTCGCCAGGCTGCTGCTCGGCCTGGTACCGCCCGACGAAGGCGGCACCATCGAACTCGAGGACAAGGCGCTGGCGCCTCGGCTGGAGAACCGCAGCGACGACCAGATCAAGGCGATGCAGATCGTCTTCCAGAATCCGGATTCGGCTCTCAACCGCTCGCATTCGATTCGCCATCTGATCGGCCGGGCACTGAAGCGGCTGGCCGGCCTCTCCGGCAAAGCGCTGGAGTCGCGCCTCAATGACCTTGTCCGCTCGGTCCGGCTCACCGACCGCCATCTTGCCGTCAAGCCGCGCCAGCTCTCCGGCGGCCTGAAGCAGCGCGTCGCCATCGCGCGCGCCTTCGCCGGCGACCCGCGCATCGTGGTGTGCGACGAGCCGACCTCGGCGCTCGACGTCTCGGTGCAGGCTGCCATCCTCAATCTGCTCGCCGACCTGCAGTCGAAGGAAGACGTCAGCTACATCTTCATCTCGCACGACCTTGCCGTGGTGCGTTACCTCTCCGACAAGATCGCCGTGCTCTATCTCGGCCGCATCATGGAACTTGGGCCATCGGAAGACGTCTTTTCCGGACCGCATCACCCCTATACCGAGGCGCTTTTGTCGGCGGTGCCCAAACTCGACCAGACCGAGACGGCACGCATTCGTCTCGACGGCGAAATCCCCAGCGCCACCAATCCGCCTTCGGGCTGCGTGTTCCACACGCGCTGCCCGCGCAAGATCGGCCCGATCTGCGAACAGCAGGAGCCGCCACTCGGCGAGGCCCAGCCCGGCCATTCGATCCGCTGCCACATTCCTTCCGCCGAACTGGCCAGGCTGCAGAGAGCGGTCGTGACCGAGCCGGCATAGCGCTCTCGCTCGCGTGGCTTGGCCGGTCAGATCTGGCCGGCCATGCTGAGAGCACGGTCACCTTCTGAAAAACCCTGCCCTTCGGCCCAGTCTCTGGCCAGCGTGCGCAGGCCTGTGAGCGCGACATCCAGAACATCCGAAGACACGGGATTCGAGGGATAGGCGAGGTAGATCGGCCGTTGGAATACCGGAGCGTTGTCGATGCGCCGCATCTCGCCGCGCTCGATATGACCGCTGACGGCACTGAGCGGCAGATAGGCGGCGGCCTGCTGCGACTGCACGTGCTGAAGCCCGATGAAGACCAGCCCGGCCGAAATCGCCGGCTTGACCATGCCGGCAAAGGCGCGGTCGTGCTCGATGCGGAACTCCAGCCCCCAGTCCATCAGGATATAGTTTTCGGTCCATGGCTTGGTCTGTGCGGCGTGCTGGACGAGCACGACCTGATCGACGGCCAGCGTCTCGTAGACAATGCCGGGATGCGGTCGCGGCAGATAGAGGATGCAGATGTCGAGCAGGCCTTCCGCCAGCTGGTCGATCGCCGAGTCCGGAAAGCTGCCCTCCAGCCGCAGCGCCACGTTCGGCCGCCTGGCGCGCATCCACTCGACCCATGGCGAGGTGATGCGGTCCCACAGATAGGCCGGCGCGGTCAGCCGCAGCAAGGTCTCGTAACCATCGGGAACGGCGATGTCCTGCCGCGATTGCTCCCAGGTGCGGGTGATCGACGAGGCATGCGGCAGGAACTGCCGGCCGGCCGGCGTCAGCGTGACGCCATCGCGGTCGCGCACGAAAAGCCGGCGGCCCAACTGCTCCTCCAGCCCCCTGATCCGCGCACTGACGGTGGACTGGGCGAGGTTGAGCCGGCTGGCCGCGACGGTGAAGCTGCCATGGGTGGCGACTTCGAGAAAGCTGCGCAGATTCTCAGTGTCCATGCCCACCTCCTGCATCGAAAATTTCGATGACTCCTATCAAAAAATATCGCTTTCCGGCGGCAGTCAACAATGAACTAGATGGCTGAACCCCAAGACAAGCGAGGAATCCAGCCATGCCCAAGCATTTCCGGATGATCGACAACGCTTGCAGAACACTCACTGCAATCGAAAATTCCGCTGTTGACGAATTGCTGGCCGGCAGGATGGACCGCCGTGACTTCCTGCGCCATGGCAGCGTGCTTGGGCTTTCCTTGCCGTTCCTGGGCAGCCTTGTCGCGGCCGCCGGCCTCGGCACCCAGCAGGCCCGCGCCGAGGGCAAGCCGGGCGGCACGGTGCGCGCCGGCGTGGCGACGCCGGGCGGCGCCATCGATCCCGTCACCTACTATGACAGCGGCAGCTACCAGCTGGTTTTCCAAACCGCCGAGTTTCTCTGCATCACGCAGCCGGACCTCACTTTGAAGCCTGTGCT
The DNA here is from genome assembly GCF_004022825.1 of Mesorhizobium sp. M7A.F.Ca.CA.004.04.2.1. Taxonomy (NCBI): domain Bacteria; kingdom Pseudomonadati; phylum Pseudomonadota; class Alphaproteobacteria; order Hyphomicrobiales; family Phyllobacteriaceae; genus Mesorhizobium; species Mesorhizobium sp. M7A.F.Ca.CA.004.04.2.1. Next base: position 5,586 of record NZ_RZPH01000115.1, on the reverse strand, counting down.
GGCAGAGAGCTGGGCGCCGAACGAGGATGGCAGCGTGTGGACCTTCAAGCTGCGCAAGGGCGTGAAATTCCACAATGGCGAGGATTTCAAGGCCGACGACGTCGTCGCGACCTTCGACCGGCTGGCCGATCCCAACGGCGCTTCCAACGCGCTTTCGGTGTTCAAAGGCCTTCTTTCGAAGGGCGGCACCCGGAAGGTCGACGACCACACCGTCGCCTTCCATCTCGATGCGCCGAATGGCAGCTTTCCCTATTCAGTGTCGATCGACAATTACAACGCCGTCATCTTGCCGGCGAGCTACAAGGGCGATTACGAAAAGACGTTCGAAGGCACCGGACCGTTCCGGTTGGAAAGCTACACGCCAAAGGTCGGCGCGACCTTCATCCGCAACCCCGACTATTGGGGTGAGAAGGCGCTGCCCGACCGGCTCGAATTCAAGTTCTACGGCGATGTGCAGCCACGCATCCTGGCGCTGCAGGCCGGCGAGGTCGACATTCTCGATGCCGTCCCGCTCGATGTCAGCCAGGTCGTGCTGAACAGTCCTGATATCACCGTCTTGCGTGTCGCTTCGACCGCGCACCGCCAGTTGCACATGCGCTGCGACACCGGCCCCTTCACCGACAAGCGCGTGCGCCAGGCGCTGGCGCTGTGCATCGACCGCGCCAAGCTGGTCGACGGCTTGTGCCGCGGCATGGCGGCGACTGGCAATGACAGCCCGTTCGCGCCGGCCTTCCCGGCGACCGACAAGTCGGTGCCGCAACGCGTCCAGGACATCGCCAAGGCCAAGCAGTTGCTCGAGGCGGCGGGTCTCGCCGAAGGCTTCGACGTCACGCTGACCACGCTGCGCTATTCCGACATTCCGGGCTATGCGCAATTGTTCCAGAATTTCGCCAAGGAGATCGGTGCGCGCATCTCGCTCAACATCGAGGACCAGGACAAATATTACGGCAAAGCGGTGTTCGGCCAGTCGGACTGGCTGGACAGCCCGCTCGGCATCACCGACTACGCGCATCGCAGCGTGCCAAACATCTTCCTCAAGAGCCCGTTGGTCAGCGACGGCCCTTGGAACGCGGCGCATTTCAAGAGCCCGGCCTATGATGGCATGGTCACCAGCTATCTCAAGGCGCTCGATGCCGGCGCGCAGCGCGCTGCCGCCTCCGACATCCAGAAATTGCTGCTCGACGAGACGCCTGTCATCTTCAGCTATTTCCCCGATCTGCTGGTGCCGGTGCGCAAGAATGTCAGCGGCCTTCCGCCGATCGCGGCCGGCCTGCTGCTCGACCGCGTGTCGTTGAGCTGATCATGCCCCAACGCCCGATGACAAAAGAAACAAAACGGGAGACTACCATTCGCAAGCCCCATCTGCGCGGCCGTGGGCCGCATTTTCCACTGCTCGATAACATCGTGCAGTATGAATTCGAGCCGGGCTACATAGCCTTCACCATGCCGACGCAGAAGCGCCTGCGTGTGCAGGTGGGATCGATGACCGTGGCCGATACGACCAATGCCTTGGTGTTCTACGAATCCGATCACCTGCCGGTCTACTACTTCCCGATCGGCGACGTTCGCGAGGAATTCCTGCTGCCGAGCAAGACGACGACAGAGGACCCGTTCAAGGGCACAGCCACCCACTATTCACTCAACACCGGCATCACGCTGGTCGAGGACGCGGCCTGGCGCTATCTCGATCCGGTCAAGGGCTGTCCGCCGATATCCGACTACATGTCGTTCACCTGGAGTAAGATGGGACACTGGTTCGAGGAGGACGAGGAGATCTTCGTCCACGCCCGCGATCCGTTCCGCCGGGTCGACTGCCTGCCGTCGTCGCGGCGCGTGCAGGTCATTCTCGACGGCGAACAGGTCGCCGATTCACGCCGCGGCGTGTTCCTGTTCGAGACCGGCCATCCGGTGCGCCACTATCTGCCGATCGCCGACACGCGGCTCGATATGTTCGCGCCCAGCCGCTACATTTCGCGCTGTCCTTACAAGGGCATCTCCAACTATTATCACGTGACGACCAAGGCCAAGCGTCACGAGAACCTGGTCTGGTATTATCCCGAGCCGGTGCACGAGGCGGAGCGCATCAAGGGGCTGGTCTGCTTCCACCACGAACTGGTCGACAAGATCCTGGTCGATGGCGTCGAAATCCCGAAGGAAGCCACGGCCGCGTCGAGCGGTTATTTCTGAGTATCGACGCCGCTTGAGCCATTTGCGCGCGAGCGCTTGATCGAAGCACGGCTCAGCGCATACCCTCCCTGGGCCAGGGAGGGCACTCGATGGATCTTTTCAAACTGAACGGCGATGTCGCGCTGGTCACCGGCGCCGGCAGCGGCATCGGCCAGGCAATCGCGATCGGACTGGCCGAGGCAGGCGCCGACGTCGCCTGTTTCGGCCATGCATCGAAGGGTGGGCTGGACGAAACCGCGCACCGGATCACGGCGCTCGGCCGCAAAGCGCTGGTGCTGACCGGTACAGTGACATCGCAGAGCGATCTCGCGACGGCGATCGATCGCGTCGAGAGCGAACTCGGTGCGCTCACCGTCGCCGTCAACAATGCCGGCATTGCCGGCTCCGAGCCCGCCGAGACGATGCCGCTGGAGACGTGGCAGAAGGTTCACGACGTCAATGTCGCCGGCGTGTTCCTGTCCTGTCAGGCCGAAGCGCGCAAGATGCTGGCGCGAGGCAAGGGCTCGATCATCAACATCGCCTCGATGTCGGGCACCATCGTCAACCGCGGCCTGACGCAGGCGCACTACAACTCTTCGAAGGCCGCCGTCATCCACATGTCCAGGAGCCTCGCCATGGAGTGGGCCGATCGCGGCCTGCGCGTCAATGTGGTTAGTCCCGGTTACACGCTGACGCCGATGAACAAGCGGCCAGAGGTGGCGGAAGAGGTGAAGATCTTCAAGCGCGACACGCCGATGGGGCGCATGGCGGCGCCGGAGGAAATGGTCGGGCCGACGGTGTTCCTCGCCAGCCGCGCAGCGAGCTTCGTCACCGGCCTCGACCTGATTGTCGATGGCGGCTACGTCTGCTGGTAAGAGCTCAGCTTCGCCTGCAGTCTGAATTTGTACGTCTCGCGAAGCGTTAGTCGTTGCGCGACATGAACCTTGGTATATATAATTTCATCCTATGAAACGGCCTTGGCGAGATGGGGCTTACCAGGCGGGTAGCCGAGATCATACGACCTTGATGGCTCGCACCTTGCAGGGCGCCGCAGGACTGGCAATCGATCCGCAGATGACCGCTCCCTCAGTGATCCGTCGGCAGTCATGACGCCGACACTCCGATCCTGTTCCATTATCACCAGAACTGAGCACCATCTTGCCTGCACTGGCCAAAGCCGGGGCAATAATTTGGCGCCGACGGTCTTGCGCAAAGACCAGTCTTTCCAACACAATCAAGAAAAAGCCGCAAGAAGGGAACGAACGATAATTTTCACAGCTTGAAGGAGAACAAGCATGTCATTTCGCAGCCAGATCTCGAAACTCTCGATGAGCGCCGTCGCGCTCGCGACATTAAGCCTGCTGACACCTTCCGCCCAAGCCGCCGCACCGGAATCCAACGATCCGATCAAGATCGCGCTGTTCGACTGGACCAGCGTCAACCTCAACGCCAAGATCCTCGGCGGCATCCTGGAAAAGCTCGGCTATACCGTCGAATATCCGACCGCCGACTACCTCTCCAGCCTGACCACCGGTCTCACCAATGGCGATCTCGATGTCGGCATGGAATTCTGGGACACGACCGCCGGCGAGGCCATGAAGGCCTCCGATGCGACAGGCCAGACCGAACGGCTGGGCAAGCTCGGCCCCAAGGCCAAGGAAGAATGGTGGTTTCCCGAATACATGAAGGAGAAGTGCCCCGGCCTGCCTAACTGGGAAGCGCTGAAGGATCCGAAATGCGCCGAAGCCTTCTCGACGGCGGAGACCGCACCGAAGGGGCGCTATCTCGGCGGCCCGGTAACATGGGAAGGCTTTGACGACGAGCGCGTCGAAGCGCTGAAACTGCCCTTCACCGTCATCCATGCCGGCACCGACGCGGCGATGTTCGCCGAGTTGGACTCGGCCTATCAGCGCAAAGCGCCGATCATGCTGTGGATCTATTCGCCGCATTGGGCGCCGGCCAAATACAAGGGCGAATGGGTTGAATTCCCCGAATACACGGCCGAGTGCTACAACGACCCGAAATGGGGCACCAACCCCGACGCCAAATATGATTGCGGCAAGCCGCATGGCGAGATCTGGAAGTACTCCTGGGCCGGCATGAAGGACAAATGGCCGGTCGCCTACAAGGTGGCGAAGGCCTACACGGTCGACACCGACGAGCTCAACAAGATGAGCGGCGAGATCGATCTCGGCGGCAAGACGCCGGAAGACGTCGCCGCCGCCTGGATCGCCGCCCACGAGGCCGACTGGAAAGCCTGGGCGCAGTGATCGTTCCGACTGGAAGATGAGACCCGGCAGTTGATCAGGCGGGCCTCGGTTCTTGTGCTCCAGAAGGACGTTTGAATGACGGACAAGACTGAACAGGGCGCCAAGGGGGCGGGCACGCCAAAAGATGCCCGCCCGATAAAGCTTGCCTGCCGCAATGTCTGGAAGCTGTTCGGATCGAACGCGGCCAATTTCATCCGCGAACGCGACGGCAAGGCCAGCATGGCCGACGTCACAGCTGCCGGACTTGTCGGCGCGGTGCGCGCCGTCGACCTCGAAATCCGCCAGGGCGAGATCTTCATCATCATGGGCCTGTCGGGCTCCGGCAAGTCAACGCTGGTGCGCTGCATGTCGAGGCTGGTCGAGCCGACCCACGGCAAGGTCGAATTCGAAGGCAAGGATCTGCTGAAGATTTCGGATGCAGCGCTGATCGAGCTGCGACGACACCGCATGGGCATGGTGTTCCAGAATTTTGCCCTGCTGCCGCATCTCAACGTGCTGGAGAACATCGCCTTCCCGCTCAGCATCCAGGGGCAGGATCGGCCGACACGCGAGGCACGGGCGCGCGAGGTGATCGAACTCGTTGGGCTCCGTGGCCGCGAGCATTTCTATCCGCGCGAATTGTCCGGCGGCCAGCAGCAGCGTGTGGGCATCGCCCGGAGCCTCGCGACAAAACCGGAAATCTGGTTCCTCGACGAGCCGTTCTCGGCGCTCGACCCGCTGATCCGCCGCGAAATGCAGGATGAGCTGATGCGGCTGCAAACCATGCTGCACAAGACCATCGTCTTCATCACCCATGATTTCGACGAGGCGATCCGGCTGGCCGACCGCATCGCCATCATGAAGGATGGCGAGGTCATCCAGATCGGCACGCCGGAGGAGTTGGTGGTCAATCCGGCGACCGACTATGTCGCCGAGTTCACCCGCGACGTCGACCGCGCCAAGGTGATTTCGGCACGCAGCCTAATGCGCGCCTGCGACGGCTCGGAGCATGGCGGAACGGTGGCGCCGGAGGCCAAGATCGCCAGCTTCTCGGCCGGTATCGTTGCCGCCAACAAGCCGTTCGCGGTGGTCAACGGCACCGGCAAGCCGATCGGCGAGGTGACGCCGCAAGCGGTGATCGATCTGCTGGCCGGCATCGATCGCTCAAGGG
>NZ_RZPH01001160.1:0-1755 GCF_004022825.1 Mesorhizobium sp. M7A.F.Ca.CA.004.04.2.1 | reverse complement strand
GCAGACGCCGGCCCTGTCGAGCGTTTCAGGGTCGCGGCCGACGATTCGCGAAACGGCAAGGCGGGCCAGAGCGAGGCCACCGGTGTCGAGCGCGTCCGCCACAGCCTCGACATGCTCATAGAGGCTCTTCTGCGACAGAAGCGACGTTGCCAGAAGGGCAGTGATGACCAGGCCCATGGGAACGAACCAGAACAGGATCTGCACGCCCAGGCCAATTATCGCCGGCACCAGCACGATGACCAGCAGCGCCTGGACACCACGCTTGCGACGCAGCGCGTCGGGATCAGTGGCGCGGTTGAGCCTGCGGTCGAGAAAGGATATCAGCCTGCCGAACCACGTCACCGGATGGCCGATGGCGCGAAACAGCCAATCGGGGTAACCGAGGGCGAATTCGACGGCCAATGACAGGAAAGCGATCAGGACTGACATGAAGCTTCTTAATGGGGCGGTTGTGGACCATGGTGGAAGTCTTGGCCGCGCGAGGGCGCTTTTCCCCAACGCCCTGCTGCCATTCGTCGACCTCTCGACCGGTATCAATCCGCACTCCTACCCGCTTTTCGACCTGCCCGCCACCTCGCTGTCGCGGTTGCCGGAAGCCGCGCGCACGCGTGAGCTGACAGAGATCGCTGCCAGTGCCTATGGGGCGCCGTCGCCAGCCAATATCGTGGCGGCACCGGGCACGCAGATCCTGTTGCCGCGCGTCGCCTCGCTGATTACCCCCGGAAGGGCGCTGGTGCTGGGTCCGACCTACGCCGAACATGCCCGCGCAGCAGTGATCGCCGGGCACGCGGTGACCGAGGTCGGCGATTTCGCTGACCTGGCGGACGCCGACCTTGCCATCATGGTCAATCCGAACAATCCAGATGGACGTGTCATCGCGCGCGACCGGTTGCTGGCTCTGGCTGCCGGATTGCGCGCCAAGGGCGGGCTGCTGGTTGTCGACGAGGCGTTCATGGATGTTGGGCCGCGCGAGCATAGCCTCTGCGGCGATGTCGGCCAGGGCGGCGTCGTCGTGCTGCGCTCGTTCGGCAAGTTCTTTGGTCTGGCCGGCCTGCGGCTCGGTTTTGCGCTTTCCGATCCTGTGACGGTCGAACGGCTGGAAACACAATTCGGGCCATGGGCCGTCGCCGGCCCGGCGCTGGAATACGGCATTCGCGCGCTTGCCGATATCGGCTGGCAGGACGCGATGCGGGCGGCGCTGGCTGATGAATCGGCGCGGCTCGATGCGCTGTTCGGCCGCTTCGGTATTCCCGTTATGGGTGGCACCACGCTGTTCCGTTTTCTTCGCCTACCGCATGCTGCCGATTTGTTTGCCGCGCTCGGCGGGCGCGGCATTCTGCTTCGCCATTTTGCCGATCGGCCTGACGTTCTGCGCGCCGGCCTGCCGGGGAGTGAGGAGGAATGGCAGCGGCTCGAGACCGTTCTTGCCGAATGGGCGTCGCGGCGCGAGCTTCAATCGAAGGGTTCGAAACAATGATCCATGTCTGCTCGCTGGCAAAGATCGAGGAAACGGTGGCCAGGAGCGGCGCCGACCGCATGCTGTCGCTGCTTGCCGCCGGAACGGCGGTGGTCCGGCCGGCCTCGATATCGAAAGAAAATCATCTGCATCTGGTCATGCATGACATCGCGGCGGCGCAGGACGGCATGACCATGCCCGGCGAGGAGCATGTCCGCAACCTGCTCGATTTCGCGCGCCGCTGGGACCGGGCAAGGCCGATGCTCGTGCATTGCTATGCCGGCATCAGCCGCTCGACG
>NZ_RZPH01001159.1:0-1757 GCF_004022825.1 Mesorhizobium sp. M7A.F.Ca.CA.004.04.2.1 | reverse complement strand
CCAAATCGGACGAGGCCTCGACAAGATTGCCGGGCACGCGCTCGAGCGCCGCCTGTACCGGCAGGATCATGAACGGCAGCCAGACATAGACGAAGACGATGAAGGTGCCGGTGAACGATACCGACAGCGAATTGCCGCCGACAATCGGCAGCGACAGCCATGCGTCGAGAACCCACAACAAATGCAGCTTGGCGAGCAGCCAGGTGAGGATGCCCTCCTTGGCCAGGATCAGCTTCCAGGCGTAGATCTTGACCAGATAGCTCGACCACAGCGGCAGCATGATGCCGAGATAGAACAGCGCCTTCCAGCGACCGCGCGCATAGCGCGCCGCGTAATAGGCGATGGGGAAAGCGATGACGGCCGAGGCCAGCGTGACCAGGGCCGCCATCGTCACCGTGCGCAGGATGATGTCGAGATTGGCGGCCTGGAACAGGTCGCCATAAGTCTTCAGCGTGAACTCACGGTTGATGAGGCCGGAAAACTCGTCGATGGAGAAAAAGCTCTGCGCCAGGAGCGCAAACAGCGAGCCGATATAGACGATACCCAGCCACAGAACCGGAGGCAGCAGCATGAGCAGCAGCAGGACCTTCGGCTTGCGCCAGAAAAGGTCCGATAGCGCGCCGCGCAAGCCGCCGCTGCCGGGCAGGATGGCGGGCGCTGTTGCACGCATCATGGCGGCGTCGAGGCTCATGCCGGCTCGTCCATCAGATGCAGGTGCTCGCGGTTGAAGGTGAGCACCACCGCCTCGCCTTCCCCAGGCAAGGCCGTGCCGGCGGGCACGATGGCGTGCAGCCGCAGCCCGTCGGCGTCGAGCGCCAGCTTCGTCGTGGCGCCGAGATAGTTGGTCGAGACGAGGCGGGCGGATACGCCTTCGCCACTTGTGCCCGCGCTGGCCGCGCGGCCGACACGAATGGATTCAGGGCGCAGGCTGCCCCAGCGATGCTGGCCGGAATAGCGCTGGACGAAATCCGGCGGCAGCACGTTGGAGGAGCCGACGAAATCGGCGACGAAGCGCGTCTTCGGTCGCTGGTAGATATCTTCCGGCGTGCCGACCTGCATGATTTTGCCATCGTTGAAGACGGCGACGCGGTCGGCCATCGACAGCGCTTCGCCCTGGTCGTGGGTGACGAAGACAAAGGTGATGCCGAGCGCCTTCTGCAGCGACTTCAACTCCTCCTGCATGTTCTCGCGCAATTTGAGGTCGAGCGCGCCGAGCGGCTCGTCGAGCAACAGCACCTTTGGCTGGTTGACCAGCGCACGGGCGAGTGCCACGCGCTGGCGCTGGCCGCCGGAAAGCTGGCCGGGGCGGCGGGCGCCATAGCCGGGCAGCCGCACCAGTGACAGCGCTTCTTCCGCCGCCTTGTGCCGCTGAGCCTTGCCGACACCCTTGACCATCAGCCCGTAGGCGACGTTGTCGAGCACGTTCAGATGCGGGAACAGCGCATAGTCCTGGAACACGGTGTTGACGTTGCGGCGATAGGGCGGAACGCCCTCGGCGCGTTCGCCGAAGATCGAGATCGAGCCCGATGTCGGCTGCTCGAAGCCGGCGATGAGGCGCAGGCAGGTGGTCTTGCCGGAACCTGACGGGCCGAGCATGGCGAAGAATTCGCCCGGCACGATGTCGAGATCGACCGCGTCGACGGCGCGCACGCTGCCGAAATGGCGCGAGGCTTTCTGGAAGGAGACGGCGGAGGTCATGGGCTGTCCTGATCTGTCAGGCAAATCAATTCGGGCTGCGGTGCAGCGTTCTTCTAGCG
>NZ_RZPH01001158.1:0-1760 GCF_004022825.1 Mesorhizobium sp. M7A.F.Ca.CA.004.04.2.1 | reverse complement strand
AACTGGTCATCAGGCTGATAAACCCTCTGCACAGCGGCCTCGGCAGCAGGCCGAGCAGTTTCAGGGGCCAGCTGGTCCGGCGCGGGAAATGGACTTCGAAGCCGCCCGACTTGATGCCCCGCGCCATGCGGCGCGATGCGCGGCTGACCGGCATCAGTCCCGGCATAGGCAGCATGTTCTTCTCGGTCAGCGGGGTGTCGATGAAGCCGGGATTGAACACCTGGATACGCACGTTCATCTTGTCGAAATCATACTTCAGCGACTCGGCCAGGATGTTGATGGCCGCCTTGGTGCCGCCATAGGCGGCCGTTGTCGGCCAGCCGAAATAGGATGTCACCGAGCCGACCAGCACGACATGGCCGCGCGCCCGCACACGCATGCGTTCGACCGCGGGCACGAGGCCGTTGATGATGCCGAAATAATTGACCTCGAAGGACCGGCGAAAGTCGTTGACGACAAGATTCTCCCCCGGCGTCGAAATGTAGTTCCCTGCATTGAAGATGGCGAGCACGATGGGACCGAGCTCCTTCTCGATCGCGGCGACGGTTCTTGCCATGCGCGGCTCGTCGGTGACATCGCAGGGAAAGGCCGTGACACTGCCCGGCATCTGCGCGGTCTCGACGACAAGCGTGTCGATCGGATCGTCGTCAAGCGCCGTCACCGCGACGGCATAGCCCTGGGAAGCAAGATCCCTGGCCAGCGCACGGCCGATGCCGCTTGAGCCGCCCGTGATCCAGGCGACGCCGTGCTTCGGGTTAGCCCGGTAGAGTGTCATGCTGCGCCCTGTCGACTTGTTGGTGCTTTGCTCTAGAGCGGTTCACCGTTTCACGGAAACGGCGAACTGCTCTATCTCCTTGTTTCTACGCAATTCCGGACGGAAAACCGTTTCACACTTTTCCTGGAATTGCTCTAGCGGTGAAGAAATCGAATGAAAAGCCGCTTTTCAACGTCAGCCGGAAATGAACAGTGGCGCAAGAGGCCAGCCTCGGGAAGCGCCGACGCAACAACAGCACTGCAAATGCGACTGGACCAGACAAATTCTTGCCTTGAAACCGCAGCTTCGGGTTTCTAGGGTTTCGGCGCACCTACACAAGGAATCCTGAATGCCCCGTTCTGTGATCGACGCGATCGGCAACACGCCTCTGATCCGCCTCAACAAAGCTTCGGAACAAACCGGTTGCGAGATCCTGGGCAAGGCCGAATTCATGAATCCCGGCCAGTCGGTCAAGGATCGTGCGGGCCTGTTCATCATCCGCGACGCCGAGAAGCGCGGGCTGCTGAAGCCCGGCGGCGTGATCGTCGAGGGAACGGCGGGCAATACCGGCATCGGGCTGACGCTGGTCGCCAAGGCGCTCGGCTACCGGACCGTCATCGTCATTCCCGATACGCAGAGCCAGGAAAAGAAGGACACGATCAAGCTGCTCGGCGCTGAGCTGATCGAGGTGCCGGCCGTGCCCTACAGGAATCCCAACAACTACGTGAAACTGTCGGGGCGGCTGGCCGAGCAACTGGCAAAGACAGAACCGAACGGCGCCATCTGGGCCAACCAGTTCGACAATGTCGCCAACCGTGACGGCCATATCCGCACCACCGCGGAGGAGATCTGGAACCAGACCGGCGGCAAGGTCGACGGTTTCGTGTCGGCGGTCGGTTCTGGCGGCACGCTGGCCGGCGTCGCCTCCGGACTGAAGGCCAAAAGCCGGGATGTGAAGATCGCGCTCGCCGATCCGCTGGGGGCCGCGCTCTATTCTTTCTACACC
>NZ_RZPH01001157.1:0-1761 GCF_004022825.1 Mesorhizobium sp. M7A.F.Ca.CA.004.04.2.1 | reverse complement strand
GCGCGAGACGCTTTCGATCTCCTGGTCGCTGTCGATGAAGGGCAGCGCCAGCATCGTCGCCACCTTGCGGCCGATCGCCGTCTTGCCGGCACCCATCAATCCGACGAAGACGACGGAACGGCTGCCCAGCCGGCCAAGCAACGCGGCGTAGGTCTCGTCTGGAGGATTTGCTGGCAACGCGTTCATCGGATGTTTCGAAGGCCCTCTTTGCCGGCGTATCGACATGAAAAGCCCGTTTGCGTCAAGCAGGGCAAGTGCCTTGAACCCGATATGGACCGGCAAGGTCTGCATCAGAAGTTGCTAACAGGCCTCAGCTTCGTCCTTGAATTGGCCGGATTGGCGTCCCATAAGGGGACAGGGTTTGGAAACGCAGAACAAGAAGACGGGCGAAAACTGATGCCGACACTGTTTCGCTTTGTCGTGGTAACAGCGATTCTGGCAGGCATTGCCTATGGTGCGATGTTCGCACTGGTGATGTTCGTCGAGCCAAAGAAGGGCGAAATGAGCGTGCGCATCCCTCCGGAAAAGCTGAACCCCAAGAAAAGCTGAACCCGAAGAAAAGTTGAATGAACAGCGCCGCCCGCATCGAAGCCTTTCTCGAAATGATGAGCGCCGAGCGGGGCGCGGCCGAAAATACGCTTTCCTCCTACCGCCGCGACCTCGAGGACGCTTCTGGCGCGATCGATGGCGGGCTGGCTGGTGCCGCCGCCGCCGATATCCGCGCCTATCTCGACGACATTGCCGCCCGCGGCTTTGCCGCCACGTCGCAGGCGCGCAAACTGTCGGCGATCCGCCAGTTCTTCAAATTCCTCTACGCCGAAGGCCTGCGCGGCGATGACCCGACCGGCACGCTGGACAGCCCGAAAAAGGGCCGTCCGCTGCCCAAGACGATGAGCGAGGCCGACACCGGCCGGCTGATCGACCGAGCGGCGCTGGAGGCCGGCGATGTCTCGTCGGGCGATGGGGACAGTCTGGCGTCACTGCGCCTGCATGCGCTGGTCGAGGTGCTTTACGCCACCGGCCTGCGCGTTTCCGAGCTGGTCGGTCTGCCGGTGACGGTGGCGCAGCGCGACGACCGTTTTTTCATGGTGCGCGGCAAGGGCGACAAGGAGCGCATGGTGCCGCTCTCGGCCAAGGCACGCGCGGCGATGAAGACCTGGCTCGCCGCCCGCGCCAAGGTGCCAGCCTTTGCCGACAGTCCGTTCCTGTTTCCGGCCGCCTCCGACAGCGGCTATCTCTCGCGTCAGGTCTTTGCGCGTGACCTGAAGGGGCTGGCGGCAAGGGCCGGCATCGCCTCGGCGAAGATCTCGCCGCACGTGCTGCGCCATGCTTTCGCCAGCCATCTCCTGCAGAACGGCGCCGATCTCCGTGCCGTGCAGCAATTGCTTGGCCATGCCGACATATCGACGACACAGATTTACACCCATGTGCTGGAAGAGCGGCTGGTGCGGCTGGTCAACGATCATCATCCGCTTGCCGACTAGGCCTCATATCGCTATGTGAGGACGACATTTCACCGCCCGGAGCCTTGGATTCAAGGGTTCCGTCAGCCACTGCCTTCCGACGTATCGGTCCGCTCACGCATGTATAATTACCTCGATTTCGAAAAGCCGGTGCAGGACCTCGAGGGCAAGATCCTCGAGCTGAAGAAGCTTGCCGAGAATGGCGAGGCGGTCGATGTCGGCGACGAGATCAGCCGTCTCGAGAAGCGCTCCCGCGACGCTCTGCGCGACGCCTACAAGGCGCTGACGCCGTGGCAGA
>NZ_RZPH01001156.1:0-1763 GCF_004022825.1 Mesorhizobium sp. M7A.F.Ca.CA.004.04.2.1 | reverse complement strand
GTGTAGAACACCCAATTGTACAGGCCGGTGCCGAAGCCGAGCGCCCCGAGCGCCCAGAACGCTGCTTTGGCCGGCATGCTCTTGGCGCGCAGATTGGCGATCAGGCCGAAGCCGAGCAGCAGCAGGAAGCCGACATGCATCGCCCTCACCACCTGGCTCGGCATGCTGCCATAGGCGGCGACATAGATCTGGAACACGGAAAAGGCGACGGCGATGAGAAAGGCGGCCTTGCCGGCGATGCCGTCGCCGAAGCCGGGTGGCAGGCCTTCGACCTGTTCTTCGACGGCAGGCAGATGGAAGGTGGTGGATTTGCCGTCGGTCGTTGTTCCAGACGATGCTTCGCTCATCCGACTGTCTCCAGAAGGAGCGAAGTGTAGTGCGAGGCGCCCCCCTCTGTCCTGCCGGACATCTCCCCCTCAGGGGAGATCAGCAGCGTCGGTGTCTGCGCACGTTCTGCAACGCTAGCGAATGGCGAAAGGTATGGTGACGGCCAATCTCCCCCCTTGAGGGGGAGATGCCCGGCAGGGCAGAGGGGGACGCCTGGCGAGTGCATCTCCGATAGCCGAGCCATGCTCCGCTACTTCAACAATCCCTTCTCCTTGTAATACCGTTCCGCACCGGGGTGCAGCGGCACTGGCATGCCGTCGAGCGCCTTGGCCTGGTCGATCGCCTTGGCGGCGGCATGGGCCGCGGCAAGCTGGTCGAGATGGTCGAATATCAGCTTGGTCATCTGATAGGCGATCTCGTCGGAGACATCGGCGCGGGTGATGAGGAAATTGCCGACGGCGGCGGTGGCGACATCCTCGCTTTGGCCCTCATAGGTACCCTTGGGAATGACCACCGAAAGATAGGGCGAGCCGATCTTCGCAACATCCTCGGCCGGCACCGCCACGACATTGATCGGCACCGAGGTGGCGAGGTCGCGGATCGAGGCGACGCCGAGTCCGGCCGATTGCAGAGTGGCGTCGAGCTGCCGGTTTTTGATCAGCTCGACCGATTCGGCGAAGGGCAGGTATTCGACCCGGCCGAGATCCTCGTATTTCAGCCCCGCGGCGGCGAAGATCGCGCGCGCATTGAGTTCGGTGCCCGACGCCGGTGCGCCGACCGACAGGCTCTTGCCCTTGAGGTCGGCCAGCGTCTTGATGCCGGACTCCTGGCTGGCGACGATCTGGATGTAATTGGGATAGATGGCGGCGATGCCGCGCAATTTGTCGAGCTTGCCTGGGAAACCGGCCTCGGCATTGCCTTCGGCGGCCATCTTGACGGAATCGCCGAGCGCAAAGGCGATCTCGCCCTTGCCCTGCTGCAGCAGATTGAGGTTTTCAACCGAAGCCTTGGTCGCCTGCACCTGGGTGCGAGCGCCTTCGATGCCCTTGCCGTAGATTTCCGACAACGCCACGCCGAGCGGATAATAGACGCCGGATGTGCCGCCGGTCAGCACGTTGATGAATTCCTGGGCTCCTGCCGACACAGCGCCAAGGCCAAGTGACAGCGCCACAGCGCCGGCTGCAACAAGTTTCGTTCTGAAATGAAACATCCGATTTCCCTCCCTGAAATATCGACGACCGCACCGCCTCCCAGGTGCGAACCGGGGCGAGTTTAGACAGTGGGCCGGAAATGCCAACCCGCAATTGTGCTCGTTAGACGAACGGTTGAGAGATCGGGAAGCAGATGGCGGCTTGCACAAAAATCCGTCGGAGCGGAAAGTTTTCCGCATCCTGTCGAAATCGTGCGCTGCCGCGCGACATACGTCCGGCTCGCAA
>NZ_RZPH01001155.1:0-1766 GCF_004022825.1 Mesorhizobium sp. M7A.F.Ca.CA.004.04.2.1 | reverse complement strand
ATGCGCATATGCAGCGTGGCTTCGACCTGCGCTGTCACTTCGCCTCGCCTCCGGATGCCTTTGAGCTGCGCTGGAATGACCTTGGTGTCGTTGAACACCAGCACGTCGCCGGCCCTGAGCAAGGACGGCAGGTCGCCAACCCTGCGGTCGTCGAACCCTTCGCCGGGTTTGACCACCAGCATCTTGGCGCTGTCGCGCGGCTCCGCCGGACGAAGCGCGATGCGCTCCTCCGGCAAGTCGAAGTCAAAGAGATCGACGCGCATCAGTAGAGCCGGACGAGCAGCGCTCCGGCCAGCAGCAGCACCGCGCCGGCAACGCGGCCGAGCGAGATTTCACGCACCGCGACGCCGAGGAAGCCGACGCGATCGATGAGCATGCCGGCCAGCAACTGGCCGGTGACCAGAAACGCCATCAGCGCGGCCGCACCTATGCGTGGCGTGAGAATCGTCGACAGCGTGACATAGAAACCGCCCAGCATGCCGCCGGCCACGAACAGCCAGGGCGCCGGCGCCTTCCAGTCGAGCGAGATGCCTTGCAGCTTCACCACCGTGACGGAGATGATACCGAGCACGATCGCGCCCGACAGGAACGAAAACGCAGCCGCCGCGACCGGGAGGCCCAGGCCGCGCGCCAGCTGCGAATTGATCGGCGCCTGAATGGCAATGAAGGCGCCGGACAGGATGCCGAGAAGCGACCAGACGACGCCCATCATTGTCGTTTGCCCTTACTTGACGTCGGCCGCGACTTTCAGCGACACGATCTTGTCGGGATCCTGCACCGGCTCGCCGCGCTTGATCTTGTCGACATTGTCCATGCCTTCGATGACCTGGCCCCAGACCGTGTACTGGCGGTTGAGGAAGGCGGCATCGTCGAAGCAGATGAAGAACTGCGAATTGGCCGAGTTCGGGTTCTGCGAGCGGGCCATCGAGCAGGTGCCGCGAGCATGGTTGGCGTTGGAGAATTCAGCCTTCAAATCCGGCTTTTCAGAGCCGCCCATGCCCGCGCGGGACGGCGCGAAGGAAGGCTTGCTCGAATTGCCGAACTTGACGTCGCCGGTCTGCGCCATGAAACCCTCGATGACGCGGTGGAAGACCACGCCGTCATAGGCGCCTTCCCTGGCCAGTTCCTTGATGCGGGCGACATGGCCGGGCGCCAGGTCGGGGAAAAGTTCGATGACGACCTTGCCCTTGGTCGTTTCCATGATGAGCGCGTTCTCGCGATCCTTGATTTCGGCCATGTCAGATATCCTTTTGAGAAACAGAGTTATTCGACAATTTACTTGTCGGCGGCGATGCGCACCTTAATCATCCGGTCGGGATCGGTGACCGTGCCGTTGTCCGCCTGGTCGCCCTTCTTGATTTGGTCCACCAGTTCCATGCCGCTGACGACATTGCCGACGATCGTGTACTGGCCATCGAGGGGCGGTGCCGGAGCGAACATGATGAAGAACTGCGAATTGGCCGAATTTGGGTCCTGCGAGCGGGCCATACCGACCACGCCGCGCTTATAATGTTCGGTCTGTGAGAATTCGGCCGGCAGGTCGGGCAGGTCGGAACCGCCGGTGCCGGCGGCCTCGGCGCTGAAACCCTTTTTCATATTGCCGAACTTGACGTCGCCGGTCTGCGCCATGAAGCCGTCGATGACGCGATGGAAGGCGACGTTGTCATAGGCGCCTTGGCGCACCAGCTTCTTGATCTGCTCGACATGCTTTGGCGCAAGATCGGGCCTCAGCGCAATGGTGACGTCGCCGTCCTTCAGCGTGATGA
>NZ_RZPH01001154.1:0-1770 GCF_004022825.1 Mesorhizobium sp. M7A.F.Ca.CA.004.04.2.1 | reverse complement strand
GTTATCGCGTCTACTGGCAGACCGGGGTGCTCGGGCGCCTTTGCCATGCAACGCCATGCCTCGCGATGGGCAAGAGCGGTGGTCACTCCCAAGCGTCAGCGCCCAATTGTGCTGCTGACGATTTCCTTTTGTACGCTTCCGTACAGAGCTTTGCGAGTCAATTCGGGCCCGAGGCTGATTTGAGGGTTCTTGCGTCCTTGCGTCGTCCGTCCGTCGCCCCGAAATTCTTCGGAACGTTTGCTCGGCTGAGAGGTTCAAATACTCCACCCAACAGGAGTCTCGAACGATGGATCACACCAACCGCGTACGCCTCACAAGCACCGAACTGACACCAGACATTCTCGAAGACGCCACGATTTACGACGCGGACGACAACAAGGTCGGCAGCGTTTCGCACGTCCACGGCTCTGGAGCCGCCAGTCAGGTCGTCATCGATGTCGGCGGCTTTCTCGGCATAGGTGCCAAGCCGGTGGCCGTTCCCGCGAGCCAGTTGGAATTCATGCGCGATGAAGACGGCGACGTTCACGCGGTGACGAACTGGACCAAGGATCAGCTCAAGAGCATGCCCGAGCATCACGATGCATGATTTCGAGGACTTCACCTTGAACGGGAGCGGCCGCTTGGCCGCTCTCTGAACGTCCCTTGGGCGCGACAGGATGGACAGACGATGCGGCGCGAGACCGGAGCCTGCTTCTGCGGAGGGATCGCCGCAGCCATGGACGGAGAGCCTTTCTGGATATGCTACGATCACGACGACGATTGCCGCCGGGCCATCGGAAGTCCGATGACAATCTGGGTCGGTTACCGGCCTGAGCAATTTCAGCTTCTTAGAGGGACACCGAAGGCCTTTTCGAAAACGCCAGGCGTCACCCGCACGTTCTGCCCGGACTGTGGAAGCTCGATAGGCTATAGCGACGAAGGTCTGCCGGACGAGTTCTACGTGACGGTCGGTTTTCTTGACAAACCTGAAGGTTTTCAGCCGCAAGCCCATGCCTATTGGGATCTGAGGCTACCGTACATCGAGTTTGATGACAGCCTGCCACGCATCGACCGATATTCGAGGAAGCGCGACCCGAAGTTGGGCAACCCGCGCGACCGGTAGTCGCGGTGCAAGGCGCGAGGGCATCGGCGGAACCTGACGATCGCTAACGGGTTATTCGGGCAGACCCGTCGGGTGCCACCATGCCATCGACCGTGATCCGAAACGCACAATACGACCCCGCCACCAGGATCCTCTCGGTCTGGTTTGTTCCGAGCGGCAAACGTTACGACTATGAGGATGTTGCTCCGGTAACTTATGCCGCTTTCACCAAAGCTTTCTCAAAAGGCCGCTTCTTCAATGAATTCATCCGAGATCGCCATCGGTATCGCCGCGTGGCGTGACAAGTTCGGACATGAGCAGACGATGCACGGAACCTGACCCGCATCGTCTCGTTGACGTCTCGTCGAAGCAAACCAGGCAATGACAATTCATCTGGATATGCTCGGGACCGGCAAAGATCGATCGGAACAGGCTTCAAGGGAGTTCAAGAGCCATGACGGCCAAGAAGCAGAAGACCGAAAGCAAGGACAAGAAGGCGCTGCGCTTGGCAGAGACCACCGACGTCTCACCCAAGCAGGCCAAGGAGCTTATGCAAAAGCATGGCAAGGACAGCCCCAAGGTCGAGAAAGAAGCCAGAAACTTCAAGGCGGAAGGATAGGACGCATTGAGGCCCGGCTTGCATGACCCCTGCAGGGGATCGGCCGCCAGGCAATTCGGGATTAAGGGGG
>NZ_RZPH01001153.1:0-1778 GCF_004022825.1 Mesorhizobium sp. M7A.F.Ca.CA.004.04.2.1 | reverse complement strand
GGGTCAGGGCAGGGGAGATCTCGTAGCCGGTGCGCAACGTCGCCGTGTAGAGTGTGGAGTCCTGATCCTTCTGCGACAGCGAGGTGCCGTCCGAGAGCTTGGCGTCGCCGTAAAAATCGTGCGAGACCGCGCCGGTTAGCGTGTACTGCATCTTGCCGAGATGCTTTTCGACGGCGAGGCTGCCATCGATGGTCTGCCGCAGCGGCTGCTTGCTGACGCCGGCAATGGCGTCCGGTGATGATGCCGATTCCGGCACGGCCTCGTAGCCGAGCTTGGCGATGGCTCGCAACTCATTGTCGAGGTCGACATTGAGCTGGCCTTCGATGCGCCCTTGCGCGTCGTGAACCGGGTAACCCGACACGGTCTCGCGAAAAAGGCCATAGCCGTCGATCGTGGCTGAGTTCTCGCGCCAGTCGGAGGCGGCGGAAAAGCGCAGCGCTGTCTCGGACAGCAGCGCCGACGTGCCGGCACTGCTCGAATCGCCGTTCGAGGTGGCGGTCAGGCCCTGTTCGATCGTCGGCCGGATGACGAAGGAGCCCCATTTGACGCCGGTGGCGGCAAACGGATCATCCTCCAGCTTCTTTTTCTGGCCTTCGATGGCGTCAGTGCGCTCCGCGCCTGGGTCGAGCTTCTGCCTGTCGGCACTGTCGATGGTGAGGGCGCGGCGGTTGGCCGTGTCCGCATCGGTGTCTTCACCATCGGTGGCGTCCGTCGTGGAGGCGGTGATGTCGGAGGTGCCGGCCGTCGATTTCTTCTTCTTTTTCGACTTGTCGGCAGCCTTGTCCTTGGCCTGGCCAGCAGCATTCTGCCCGGCAGTCGATGAGCGGCGGCGAGGCTTGGGCGGCGCCGCGATGTCGGCGGACGTGTCGTCAGTGGCTGCCGGCTGGTCGAAGAGGCTGCCGGTCGCGATGGCATCGCCGGTATCCGTATCGTCAGGCACAGCACCGGCGCTGGCCGGCAGATAGGTGCGGGCCGGCGCATTGTCCTGCGCGGCATTGGCCGGCTGTTGACCCTGCGCTGCCAGGGCCAGCTGTCTCGCCTTGCGCTGCTGGTCGGACAGGATCGCCGATTCCGAAACCTCGCCGCGCAGTTCGGTTTCCTGGGCATGGAGCGCAGTCGGGCGCAGCAAGGCAAACATGCTGGTTGCCAGCAGCAAGGCGCAGACCGCCTTGCCCTTTCGTCCTGTCGAATTTTCTGGCTGGGCCCCGGACATCGCCACCACTGCTTGCGCGGCGCACGCGCGCCATACTTACCGAACCGTAAATGGGGATGGTTAACGGAGGGTTGAGGCGGCGGCCCGTCAACCAGCTGAAGCGCTGATTTCCAAAGGGATCCATACCGCGTGCGTCAAGCTTTTGGTTTTGGCGCCTGCCGTCGTCAAAACCACCGCGCACGTTCGGGCAACATGCCTTGGGCCATTTCTGTTGGACAGCGCGCCGGCAAAGCGCTAATCGCATCAGCCATGCATGCGGGATCCCTGGATAAGAAGCCTTCGGACAGGCAAGCCTCGATCGCTTCGGCGCTGAGGACGGTGGCGACAGAACAGGCTGGGGTTGCAGCCCTTGCCGAGGCCTTGGAGAACGGATTGGCCGCGCCTTTCGCGCAGGCGGTCGAGATGATCTCCGGGATTGAAGGCCGGCTCATCGTCACCGGTGTCGGCAAAAGCGGCCATATCGGTTCGAAGATCGCGGCGACGCTGGCCTCGACCGGCACGCCGGCTTTCTTTGTCCATCCCACAGAAGCCAACCACGGCGATCTCGGGATGATCGCCAGAGACG
>NZ_RZPH01001152.1:0-1781 GCF_004022825.1 Mesorhizobium sp. M7A.F.Ca.CA.004.04.2.1 | reverse complement strand
GATCTGTATCACGAGTTCATCGAATCCGGCGTCAACAAGAAGGGCGGCGGCGAAGGCTCCAAGGCCGCACTCGTCTATGGCCAGATGAACGAGCCGCCGGGCGCGCGCGCCCGCGTCGGCCTGACCGGCCTGACGGTTGCGGAATACTTCCGCGACCAGGGCCAGGACGTGCTGTTCTTCGTCGACAACATCTTCCGCTTCACGCAGGCTGGTTCGGAAGTGTCGGCTCTGCTCGGCCGTATTCCTTCGGCCGTGGGCTATCAGCCGACGCTCGCCACCGACATGGGCGCGCTGCAGGAACGTATCACCACCACCACCAAGGGCTCGATCACGTCCGTGCAAGCCATCTACGTGCCCGCCGACGATCTGACTGATCCGGCGCCGGCGACCTCGTTCGCCCACCTTGACGCGACCACGACGTTGAACCGCGCCATCGCCGAAAAGGGCATTTATCCGGCGGTCGATCCGCTGGATTCGACCTCGCGCATGCTCGACCCGCTGGTCGTCGGCGACGAACACTATGGCGTCGCCCGCCAGGTGCAGTCGATCCTCCAGCGCTACAAGTCGCTGCAGGACATCATCGCCATTCTGGGCATGGACGAGCTGTCGGAAGAGGACAAGCAGACCGTGGCCCGCGCCCGCAAGATCGAGCGCTTCCTGTCGCAGCCGTTCTTCGTCGCCGAAGTGTTCACCGGCGCGCCGGGCAAGCTGGTCGACCTCGCCGACACCATCAAGGGCTTCAAGGGCCTCTGCAACGGCGACTACGATCACCTGCCGGAAGCCGCCTTCTACATGGTCGGCGGCATCGAGGAAGCAGTCGAGAAGGCACAGCGCCTCGCGGCTGAAGCGGCATAATTCAGGGAATAGGGAGTAGTCAGTAGTGAGTAGGGAATAGCAGCTGCGTGATGTGGGCCGGTTAGGGCCACTTACTACTGACTAGTTCCTATTCCCTACTCACTAAATTGATCATGGCTGAAGCTTTCAAGTTCGAACTGGTCTCGCCGGAACGCCTGCTGGTTTCTGAGCAGGTCGAATCCGTCGTCATTCCGGGCGCCGAAGGCGAGATGACCGTCATGGCGCATCACGCCCCGGTCATGACCACGATCAAGCCGGGCGTCGTCACCGTGAAGACCGCGGCGGGCGGCGAAGAACGCTATGTGGTGTTCGGCGGCTTCGCCGACATCGTTCCGGCCGGCTGCACGCTGCTGGCGGAATCGGCTGTCGCCGTGAAGGATGTCGACCGCGCCGATCTCGCGCGCCGCATCCAGGAAGCCAAAGAAGACGCTGCCGACGCCAAGGACGACGAGGCTCGCAGCAAGGCGGAGCAGTTCCTTAGCCAACTCACCACGCTGGAAGGCGCCATCCTGCCGGCTTGAAATTCGGTTTCGATGAAAGAGTAAAAAGCGGGGCCTTGCCTCGCTTTTTTGTTTGTTGGACAGTCGCGCTGCCTTGGGATGGGGGTGGGCCGGTGACGGAAGAAACAGCGCAACGAGAAACAGCCTCACGCTCCTGGTGGTCGACGGCCCTGGTGTCGGCCTTTGGCGGTCCATTCGGCGGATTTCTGTGGATCGGCAGCGGCAAGCCGGCGGTTGCCAGCCTGGTGGTGATCAGCGCCATCGTTTTCGCACTCGCCTACACCGGATTTCCGGTGCTGCCGGGAACCGATCTTGCCTGGCTGGCCAATTTTTCAGGTATCGGTTCGATGATCCTGGGGGCAGCGCTCGTCCTGCCCTTCGCCCATCGGTTCAAGCCGGTGAGATGGTATGCGCACGGATTTTGGG
>NZ_RZPH01001151.1:0-1785 GCF_004022825.1 Mesorhizobium sp. M7A.F.Ca.CA.004.04.2.1 | reverse complement strand
CCCGTCATCTTGACCCAGGCGCACATCGCCTTCTCCTTCGTTTGCACATCCAGGGTTTCTTCGCTACAAGCTCAACTTAACTTTAGGTCAAGCGGAAAAATCGGGGCGGAAAATCAGACATGGCGCCTATAACGGAATTGACGGTCGGCCAGGTGGCCATGCGCAGCGGGGTGGCGGTGTCGGCGCTGCATTTCTACGAGGCCCGCGGCCTGATCCGCAGCCATCGCACGTCGGGCAACCAGCGCCGCTACGGCCGCGATGTGCTGCGGCGCGTGGCGATCATCAAGGTTGCACAGGAGGTCGGCATCTCGCTGGCCGAAATCGGTGCCGCACTTGAATCACTGCCCGAAGGCCGCACGCCGACGCGCGACGACTGGAACCTTTTGTCGACCGCCTGGCGCGACGGGCTCGACCACAAGATCGCCCAGTTGAAGAAACTGCGCGACGGGCTGACCGACTGCATCGGCTGCGGCTGCATGTCCATCGACAAATGCCCGTTGCGCAACAAGGGCGACCGGCTGGCGCGCGAGGGGACAGGGGCAAGAAGGCTGGTTGCTCCGCCTCTCTCAAGGACATCCTAGTCAGCCGCTGGCAACCGCCTGATGGTGAACTCGATCAGGTCGCCCGGCCGCTCGAACCAGCTTTCGATCTCGGTCCAGTAGGCCTGCTTGGGAAAGCGCTCGAACCATTCCTTGGCCTTGAGCCGCGCATCGGAGCGCGGCAGCACGAAGGTCTCTCGCAGGAAACCATCGCGCGGCATACGCACGCGCTCGGCACGGCTTTGGTCGAGCCTTCTCTTCAGGCCATCCAGCGGCGGTCTTGCCGGGGTGCGCACGAAACAGCTCCTTGCACCTGGCGCATGACCCGAAATCGGAATCGAGTTTCGGAAAGGATCATGCGCAAAACCAAAGTGACTTGACCCTTGCCCTTAAGAGATTAGGGATCGCGCCGGCAAAAGACGAGTCATTTGTGGGACTCGCCGCCCCAACCGGAGACGGCACTTGGAACGACCAGAAATACCGACAGGCCTGCCCGCCGACATCGAACAGAAGAAGATGAAGGCACGGCTGTGGTTCGAGGCGCTGCGCGAACGCATCTGCGCCACTTTCGAGCAGATCGAGCAGGACCTTGGCGGGCCGCTGGCCTCGTGGTCACCGGGCCGTTTCGAAAAGACGCCGTGGGAACGCGACGAGGGCCGTGGCGGCGGCGGTACCATGTCGATGATGCACGGCCGCGTCTTCGAAAAGGTCGGCGTCCACACTTCGACCGTCCATGGCGAGTTCTCGCCCGAATTCAGGAAGCAGATGCCCGGCGCCGAGGAAGACCCGCGCTTCTGGGCATCCGGCATTTCGCTGATCGCGCACCCGTGGAATCCCAACGTTCCGGCCGTGCACATGAACACGCGCATGGTGGTAACATCGCGCCAATGGTTCGGCGGCGGCGCCGATCTGACACCGGTGCTCGATCGCCGCCGCACCCAGGACGACCCTGATACTCTCGCCTTCCATCGCGCCATGCAATTCGCTTGCGAGAAGAATGCCGCGGTCGCCGATTACCCGAAATTCAAGGCCTGGTGCGACGAGTACTTCTATCTGTCGCACCGCAACGAGCCGCGCGGCACCGGCGGCATCTTTTTCGACTGGCTGCATTCGGGCGAGGACAAAGGCGGCTGGAATGCCGATTTCAACTTCGTCCAGGATGTCGGCCGCTCCTTTCTCGTCGTCTACGGTCACCTCGTGCGCGCCAACTTCAACGAGAACTGGACCGATGGCGACCGTGACGAAC
>NZ_RZPH01000114.1:0-9624 GCF_004022825.1 Mesorhizobium sp. M7A.F.Ca.CA.004.04.2.1 | reverse complement strand
GATACGATCGTCGGCGATGCCGTTCTGGCGGGCGATTTCCAGCGCCCTTCGCAGGAACGTCAGTTGATCGGCAATCGCATCCGGCAGCTTCTGGCGATCCCGCCCAGTATGCATGATGACAAGCCCCGCGCCGGTGTCGGCGGCGACACGCGCAATATCGGGCTCGCGCTGCAAACCCCAGACATCGTTGACGATATGCGCGCCGGCGGCGACCGCCAGCCGCGCCGTGTCGGCACGATAGGTGTCGACCGAAATCAGCACCTCGCTCACGCCCGCCAGCGCTTCGATCACCGGCAGGATGCGGTCCTGTTCCTGGCTGGCCGATACCGCGGCAGCACCTGGGCGCGTCGATTCTCCGCCGACATCGACAACCAGCGCCCCTTCCCCGATCATGCGGCGCGCCTGGGCCAGCGCCTTTTCAGGGGCGTCGAACTGGCCGCCGTCGGAAAAGCTATCGGGCGTGACATTGAGGATGCCGACGACCACGGCCTTGCCGCCAAGGTCGAGATGGCGTCCATGCGCCAACTGCCATCGCCGGGCCGTCATTGCTCATCGACCATGGAGTTCATCAATCATGTGTGATCCCTGGCGGATCAATTTCATTGCGCCGGCAACGGCCGTAAAGCAAGGTGATCGAAGAGGCAACATGATGAAGCGAGCCATGCTTGGCATGAAAAGACGGTCCCTGGGCGTGAAACGATCCTTGGCTTGCGCGCTGCTGCTCGCCATGACCCCGCTTCCGGCGGCGACCGCCAATCTCGTCAAGACGTACAGCTATTTCGCCATCGGCGGCAGCACCCTCGACGACATCGAGGCACAACTCTCCAAACGCGGGCCGGAGGTGAAAAGCACCGGCAACCGGCACCCGGGCGCCACGCAGATGGCCTTCACCACCCGTGTCAGCTATGCGCAGACGCCGAGTTCCTGCCGGATCGCCGACGCGGCGGTGACCGTCAAGGTGAAGGTGATCCTTCCCGAGTGGCGCCGCCCGCGCAAGGCCGACGCCGATGTCAGGCTGTTCTGGGATACGCTGTCCGCCGACATCAAGCGCCATGAGGAGCGCCATGTCGAAATCGCCAAGAACCATGGCGGCGAACTCGAAGAGGCCTTGAAGGCCACCTACCCGCAAAAGAACTGCGATGCCGCCAAGGCCAAGGCGGCCGCGATCACCGCGGCTGTCCTGGCCAAGCACGACCGCGCCCAGCTTCAGTTCGACCGCGTCGAAAGCGTCAATTTCGAAAGCCGCATCTTGCGGCTGCTGCGCTACCGCATGGAGCGCATCGGCAACGGCCGACTGCCGCCGGCCTGAACGCACCCGAACTGAAAGCCAAATTCGCTGGAGGTAGTGCCAGATTCGAAAAACTTTCGAGCCCCTGTCGAAACCGGCCTATATGGGACGACATATGTCAGGCTCGCCAGACGCGAGCTTAAAACACCAATGCGATCCAAACGGTCAAGAAACCGGAACGGCTGAACAGGGCCGGTCAAATCGCAAGCTTATGGATGAACGATCATGGACCAGGCTGTCGATAACAAAACGATGGCGGAAACCGGCACGCCGATAACAGAGAGCGAAAAGAACGCCATTATCGGCGGCGTGCTGTTGTCGATGCTGTTGGCGGCACTCGACCAGACCATTGTTGCGCCAGCCATGCCGACCATCGGGCATGCGCTCGGAAACGCACACTATCTGCCATGGATCGTCACCGGTTATCTTCTGACCGCTACCGCCGTGGCCCCGCTCTACGGCAAGATTTCCGATGTCTACGGACGCCGGCCGACCGTCTATGCCGCGATCCTGATCTTTTTGGCGGGATCGCTGGTCAGTGCGATGGCTCCCAACATGTTTGTGCTGGTTGTCGGGCGGGCGATCCAGGGCGCCGGCGGCGGCGGCTTGTTCGCGTTGACGCAGACCGTGGTCGGCGATCTCGTTCCGCCGCGCGAGCGGGCACGCTATGCCGCCTGGTTCTCCGGCACATGGGCTGTCGCCAGCGTTGCCGGTCCGTTGCTCGGCGGCACTTTCGCAGAGCACCTGCACTGGTCACTGATCTTCTGGATCAACATTCCGCTTGGTGTTCTTGCGATGGCGATCATCAACAAGCCGCTCAAGAAACTGCCCGTTGCCGCAAAGCGCCATCGCATCGACGGCCTGGGCGCGTTGCTTCTGATCATTGCCACGGCGCTGCTGCTGCTCGCATTGAACTGGGGCGGCAGCGCCTATCCCTGGATTTCGCTTGAAGTCATCGGCGTTCTCTGCGGTTCGGCGATTTTCTGGGGCGCTTTTGCCTTGCGGCTTATGCGAGCCGCCGAGCCGCTCATCTCACTCGAAGTGCTTGGCAATCCAATCGTCCTGGCGGGCACGCTTTCGATGTTCCTGCTTCAGGCCGCAAGCGTCGGCATGGCTGTGTACCTGCCCGTCTATCTTCAGGCGGTGCTCGGCCTGTCGGCCGCAGAGTCGGGCATCGCGATGCTCGGGCTTCTGCTGGGGACCGTCGGCGGCGCGGCATTCAGCGGGCGTATGATACCGCATTTTACCCACTACAAGCGCATCGCGATGGTGGGCGTCGTCTTCAGCATGCTGTGCCTCTGCCTGCTGGCCGTCGTCGCAGGATATGCAACGCTGCTGGAGGTAGAGGTCTTGACGATCTGCATCGGGTTTGGAACCGGAACGACGTTTCCGGTCACCACCGTGTCGGTCCAGAACGCCGTCGATCGCGTGCATCTCGGCGTCGCGACGGGCGTGCTGACATTCCTGCGTTCGCTTGGCAGTGCGCTTGGTGTCGCGATGCTCGGCGCGGTCGCTCTGGGCTACGGCTTGCCACTTGCCGGTGAAGGCGTGCGGATCGTGGGCCATAGCGCGACGGTCGAGCCGTTCGTGATGATCTTTGCCGTCGCCGCCGTTACATTGCTGCTGGGGCTGATCACGCTGACGCTGATGCCCGAAAAGGAGCTTCGCGGTTACGCCGACAATGCGGCGCCCATCCTCGCCGAGTAAGCTTCAGCCGGAGACGCCGAGCTTCTTCTGCAGGCTGGTCGATGAGGTCGTGTACTGGAAAACGATGCGCTCGCCGGGGCTGATGATGCGCTTGGCGGCCTGCGCCATCAGCGCCACTTCGTGGAAGCCAGACAGGATCAGCTTCAGCTTGCCCGGATACCAGTTGATGTCGCCGACCGCGAAGATACCGGGCACCGATGTCTGGAACTTCTCGGTATCGACCGGAATAAGGTTCTCGTGAAGGTTGAGACCCCACTCCGCGATCGGTCCGAGCTTCATGGTCAGGCCGAAGAACGGCAGCATGCGCGTGCAAGGCACCTCGACATCGCCGTCAGGTCCCTTGATGGTGGCCGATGACAGTTGGCCGTCGGCACCGGTCAATCCGGTCACCTGCCCGACCTGGAACTCCAGCTGCCTCATCTCCTGCATGGCATACATCTTGTTGACGCTGTCGGGGGCGGCACGGAACTCGGGCCGCCGGTGCACCAGCGTCACGCTCTTTGCCACCGGCTGCAGGTTCAGCGTCCAGTCGAGTGCCGAGTCGCCGCCACCGACGATAACGAGGTCATGGCCGCGAAAATCCTCCATCCGGCGCACCGAATAGAAGACGCTCTTGCCTTCATAGGGCTCTATGCCGGGGATCGGCGGACGCTTGGGCTGGAAGGAGCCGCCGCCGGCGGCAATCACCACCACCTTGGCCTCGAACACCTCGTTTTCGTCGGTGGTGACGCGAAAACTGCCGTCCTCCAGTTTTTCCAGGCTGGAAACCATTCGGTTGTAGCTGAAATCAGGCTTGAACGGCGCGATCTGCTCGAGCAATTTGTCGACCAGCCCCTGCGCCGAGATCGAAGGCCAGCCTGGAATGTCGTAGATCGGCTTTTCCGGATAGAGCTCCGCGCACTGGCCGCCCGGCCGATCGAGAATGTCGATCAGGTGGCATTTCATGTCGAACAGGCCGAGCTCGAACACGGCAAACAGGCCAACCGGTCCTGCCCCGACAATAAGCACGTCTGTCCTGATAATGTCGGTCATGCCTGTGCCTCGCTGCGCATGACCCCGAAAATCGGATCGATTTTCGGAAAGGATCATGCGCAAATAAAAGTGCTACAGCGTCCTTTGCGCGTCCAAGAGGACGCGCGGCGCTGTAGTGAAACAGCAGGACACTGCATGACCATCGCTCCGCTGCCAAGCCGCAGCGGGAAAAATCAGTTGGCAAAGATACTGCGCTTATCCCTGACGGGCAGGCACCCGCACAATGAGACCGTCGAGCGCGTCTCGCACCTTGATCTGGCACGACAGCCGTGAGTTCGGCTGGACGTCGTAAGCGAAGTCCAGCATGTCCTCTTCCATCGCTTCCGGCTCGCCGACTTCAGCCGTCCAGGCTTCGTCGACATAGACGTGACAGGTGGCACAGGCGCAGGCACCGCCGCATTCGGCTTCGATCCCGGGCACGGCGTTGCGGATCGCGTTCTCCATGACCGTAGAGCCGTTCTCGGCGTCCATGTCGAAATGCGTGCCGTCATGGGCAATGAAAGTCAGCTTGGTCATTTGTCACCTGAAGGGAGTTCCAGCCGAGATAATCACTCCGGCTGACAAGTCAACTGCCGCATGAAAGCGCCGCCCGATGACGTTTTTCCGCAAATCGGGTTCAGCGCGGATTCAGCGGTTGATGGCGGCGATGAAATCGCGCACTTCGTCGATCAGCATGCCAAGCCGTTTGAGCGTCTGGCCGTCTTCCGGCCGATGCTCGATCTCGGTGGCGCAATCGGCGATGGCAAAGGCGCCGACGCCCCGTGCCGAACCCTTCAATCCATGGGCGAGCAGAAGCCGGTCCTTGATGTCGGCGTCGACTATTCTGTCGCGCACGGACAGCGCCTGCTGTACAAACAGCGCCAGCACCTCTTGCTCAAGGCTGCGGTCACCCATCGTCTGGCGGGCAAGGTGTGCCAAATCGACCGGCCGTGACCGCCTTGGTCCGGATACGTCGCCCCCGGGCATTGAGAAGGCAATGCCGCTTTCGCCACGCATGAACTCGAACTCCGTTTCTTCGATTCGCCCAAAAACCTAGGCGAATCCAATGGACAACGGGTTAATGAATGGCCGGGAAAAATGTTGCCAAAGCGGCGCCCAAATCACAGTTCCGTTAACCTTATATTTAAAGTTTTACGTATCCCGCGGAATGCATGTTTTCTTTACCCCCCTGTGTCATTACGATACGAGGGGTCCATTTTCAGCCTCCTGCGCGGGGCAAGACAAACAGAATTATAAGCCCGCGGCAGCTAGTACAGGGTAGCGAAGGCATGGCAAAGAAACCAACGACGACGAGAACTCTCGACAGCGACGTGGCCAGGGAACTGGAAAAGGCGCTCGATCTCGACCTCAGCAACGAGATCGGCAACGGCGACCTCGACATCGCGGCTTCTATGGAGGATCTGGAAGCTCAGATATCCCAGGCGGCCGACGAGTTGGCGCGCGAGGGACGCAATCATAAGCCGGAACAAAACCCGGAGCCCGTAGTCAATCAGAACCACGCCGCGAAACCCGCGCCCAAGGCAAAGCCTGCCGAATTGCGCCCCGTGGAACCGCGCAATGGCGCCCAGCCCGCTGGTTTCGCACCGGCCAATGACGATCGCCAGAAGGACTATAAGACGCTCCTGCACAGCCTCAACAGGCGTGCCTCGAACACCATTTACTGGGTCGTTGCCTTCGTTTCGCTCGCCTGGTTCGCTGGCGCCGGCGGTTTGGCCAATCTGCTTTTCGGACCGAGCATCTGGAGAATCCGTACGCTCGACCAGTTCCTTGCCCGTCCGGAGCTGATCGGCCTTGCGGTCGCGGCCATCGTGCCCGTCATCCTGTTCTGGGCCTTCGCCGCCATGATTCGCCGCGCCCAGGAAATGCGCATCGCCGCACAGTCGATGACCGAAGTGGCCTTCCGCCTGACCGAGCCGGAAAACCTTGCCCAGGATCGCGTCATGATGATCGGCCAGGCCGTTCGTCGCGAGGTCGCGGCCATGGGCGAAGGCATCGAACGCACGCTTGCCCGCGCGGTCGAGCTGGAAACGCTGGTCCACAGCGAAGTCAACCAGATCGAACGCTCCTATTCCGAGAATGAATCCCGCATCCGTTCGCTGGTCGACGGGCTCGGCAGCGAGCGCGAAGCCGTCGTCACCCATGCCGAGCGCGTCCGCGCTTCGATCACCGGCGCGCATGAGACGCTGAAGGACGAGATCGGCGCCGCCTCCGACATCATCCGCGACTCGATCCTCAATGCGTCGACCAAATTGTCGATGACGATCACCAATTCCGGCGACACGCTGATCGACCGCATCAACGAAAGCTCGATGTCGATCTTCGATTCCGTCGAAGGCCGGCTCGATTCGATCACCGACCGTCTGTCGACCTCGGGCGAGGCCTTCGCCAGCCTTCTCGACACCCGCATCGCCAAGCTGACGGACACCACTGACGGCCTGACACGGTCGTTGACCGATCTGCTCGACGATCGCACCACAGGCATGGTGTCGCTGCTCGGCGGTGCCGCGCGCACTCTCAATTCCGAATTCGAGGCCAGCCTCAACGGCATCGAGCGGACTCTCGCCGAACGCGGCCAGGCCCTGATCAGCGAGTTCCAGACCCGCGCCGAGGCGCTGGACACCGGAACGCAGAAGCTCAATGCGGCACTCGAGGCCCGTGCCCGCCAGATCAACGAAACGCTGGTCGAGCGCGCCCGCGAAATCGCGCACACCTTCGCCGAGAGCAAGGACACGCTGTCGGCGATGATCGATCAGGGCAAGACCCAGATCGGCGCCGACATGGCCGATATCGTCACCTCGACCTCCTCCATGCTCGAAGCCCGCGCCAGCGACTTCGCCGGACGCATGGAAGCCGCCCGTCACGTCGTGTCGCGTTCGTTCGACAGCGACATCCAGCGGCTCGCCGACGCCCGCGTCGGCATCGAGGAAGCCGTCGAGAACCACAGCAGGAAACTGTCCGAAAGCCGCGAGCGCATGGCCGCGGCCATGGAGGCCGACCTGGCGAAGTTCGCCGAGGGCCGCGCCGGCATCGATGCGGCGGTAACCAACCAGGTGCAGAAGCTGGCCGAAGGCCGCAGCCTGATCTCGCGCGCTCTCGAAGAGGACCTGCGCAAGGTCAATGAATCGCGGGCGGCCATCGATGCATCGCTCGGCAGCCATCTCGAAAGGCTGGAAGAAGGCCGCAACAGGCTCTCCACTGCCCTAAACGAAGACTCCGGGAAACTGGTGCAAGCTCGTACGATCATTGACGAAATGGTGGCCGGGCATGTTGGAAAGCTTGCCGAGGGCCGCAACATTCTGTCACGCGCCCTGGAGGCCGACCTCGGCAAACTGTCCGACAGCCGCGCCAGCATCGACGGTCTGGTCGCCGGTCAGGTCGAGAAGATCGCCGAGGGCCGCGCCGTGCTCGCCAAGGCGTTGGAAAACGACATCGTCGGCATCAAGAGCCTCATCGAAACCCATTCCGCCAAACTGGCGGAGGACCGCACGCAGCTTTCCCATTCGCTCGACAGCGATCTGTCCGGAATACGCGGCCTGATCGAAAGCCACTCGGGACGGCTGGCCGAGGACCGCGGCCTGCTGTCGCAGACGCTTGAGGCCGACCTTGCCAAGCTGGCTGAAAGCCGTTCGAGCATCGACGGTCTGGTCGCCGGTCAGGTCGAGAAGCTGGCGGAAGGCCGCGACATTCTCAAGCGCGCGCTGGAATCCGATCTGAACACGATCAAGGGCGTCATATCGAGCCAGTCGGAAAAGCTGGCCGAGGATCGCGGTCAGCTTTCCCGGGTCCTGGAAGCCGATCTGCAGAATGTGAACAGCGTCATCGCCGATCACATGAACAAGCTCGTCCAAGACCGCTCCGCCCTGTCGAGGGCCCTTGAGGATGACCTCGCCAAGCTGGCCGACAGCCGTTCCAGCATCGACGGGCTGGTTGCGGGTCAGGTCGAGAAGTTGTCCGAGGGCCGAGATATCCTGCGGCGTGCTCTGGAATCCGACCTCAATGCGATCAAGGGCACCATTGCCGATCAGTCGCAGAAACTGGTCGATGACCGAGCACAGTTCGCCCGGGCGCTCGAGGCTGATCTCGAAAGCGTCAACGGCTTGGTCAACAGCCATTCCGAAAGGCTCGTGCAGGACCGTTCGACGCTGTCGAAAGCGCTTGAAGCCGACCTCGAAAACGTCGGCGGCCTCGTCAACAGCCACGCGGAAAGGCTCGTCCAGGAGCGCTCGACCCTGTCGAAAGCGCTTGAGGACGATCTCGGCAAGCTGGCCGAGAGCCGCTCCAGCATCGATGGCCTGGTCGCCGGCCAGGTCGAGAAGCTCGCCGAGGGCCGCGATGTTCTCAAGCGCGCGCTGGAAGCCGACCTCGCCAAGCTGGCCGAAAGCCGCTCCAGCATCGACGGCCTGGTCGCCGGCCAGGTGGAGAAACTGGCCGAGGGTCGCGACATTCTCAAACGCGCCCTCGAAGCTGACCTGCAGAAGCTCACCGAAAGCCGCGGCGATATCGACAACATCATCGCCGGGCATGTCGGCAAGCTCGCCGAAGGCCGCAATATGCTGACCCTCGCGCTGGAAGACGATCTCGGCAAGCTGGCTGAGACCCGCAAGGATGTCGACCGCTCACTGTCGGGCCACATCGACCAGATTGCCGCCAGAAGCTCGGACATCTCTGCCGCTATCGCAGGCGATGTCGAGAAAATCGAGCAGGCATTCAGCCGCCAGACCGGCATCATCGAGGAGCGTGCCGGCACCATGGAGCGTGCGCTCTCGACAGGCGTAGACAACGTCCGCGCCGTGCTCGAGAAGAGCGCCGTGTTTGTCGCCGGCGCCCTGCGCGAAAAGGTGCTGGAAGTCACCAGCACCCTGCACGAGCAGGCCGGTGCCGCTTTCAGCGACGCCGACCGCAAGATCGCCGAGCGCGCCGAGCAGACGTCCGCCGCCCTGCTGGCGCGGGCCGAAGACATCGCCCGCACCTTCGAGGATGCAGACCGTCGCCTCCACGCTCGCGCCGAAGACACGTCCAACGCCTTGCTTGCCCGTGCCGACGATACGTCCAGCTCGCTGCTGGCCCGCGCGCATGAAACCGCCGATCAGCTGGCCGCTCGCGCAAGCGAGATCGCCGGCACCTTCGACGCCGCGGATCAGAAGCTGGCCGCCCGTGCCCAGGAAGCCGCCGATCAGCTGACTGCCCGGGCCCAGGACACCGCGGATCATCTGGCCGCCCGTGCAAGCGAGATTGCCGGCACGTTCGATGCGGCCGACCAGAAGCTGGTTGCCCGCGCTATCGAGACCGCCCAGTCGCTGGCCGCGCGTGCCGGCGACATCCTGCGCAACTTCGAAGGCGCCGACCAGCGGCTCGGCATGCGCATCGGCGAATCGGCCGAAGCGCTTGCCGCACGCGCGTCGGACCTTGGCCGCATTTTCGATGCCGCCGACCAGCAACTCGTCTCGCGCATCGCCGAAGGTTCGGAAGCGCTGTCGAGCCGTGCCTCGGAAATCGGCCGTATCTTCGACGAGGCGGATCAGCGTCTGGTGTCGCGCATCGCCAGCAGCACCTCCACGATCGGCGAGCATGCCGAGACGATCGTCGGTGCCTTTGCC